>DATFRE010000313.1:0-20713 GCA_035263545.1 Dongiaceae bacterium | reverse complement strand
GCACAGCAACAAACTCTTCCTGACGGTGCCCTTCGTGATCGCGGGCGTGCTGCGCTATCTGCAGATCACGCTGGTCGAGCACCGCTCCGGCGCGCCGACGCGCCTGGCCGTCACCGACCGTTTCCTGCTGTTGACGATCCTGGGCTGGCTCGCGACCTTCGCCGTCCTGATCTATGGCTGAGGCATCCAAGCACCAGAGGATCAGCGCGCCGGGATGGCGGCGGGATGCCTTCTCCGGCTGGGGCCGGCTGGCGCGGGCGGAAATGCTGGCGGCGCGGCCCGAGCGCGCAAGCGAGCTGGCCGGGATCCTCACAAGCGCCGGCTCCGAGGGGATCATCGTCCATGCCGGCGGACGCAGCTATGGCGACAGCGCGCTCAATGCCGGCGGGCGTGCCATCCTGACCCGGCGCCTCGACCGGCTGCTGGCCTTCGATCCAGCGAGCGGGCTGCTCGTGGCCGAGGCGGGTGTGCGCTTCGAGGATCTGCGCCGGGTGCTGCTGCCCCGGGGATTCCTGGCACCCGTCACCCCGGGCACAGCCTATGCGACCCTGGGCGGCGCGATCGCCCATGACGTTCATGGCAAGAACCAGGATCGGGCCGGCAATTTCGGCACCCATGTCGAATGGCTCGACCTCATGCTGCCCTCGGGGGAGCTGAGACGCCTGACGCCCGCCGACCCGCTGTTCCGGGCGACGGTCGGGGGGCTGGGCTTGACCGGCGTGATCCTCGCGCTCGCCTTGCGCCTGATGCCCGTCCCCTCGCGCTTCGTGGCCGTGCGGGAGCGCCGGGTTGGCGATCTCGATGAATTCCTGGGGGCCCTGGAGGTCGAGCGCAGCAGGGCGGCCTATTCGGTCGGCTGGATCGATGCTCAGGCCCAGGGCCGGGCGCTGGGCCGCGGCATCGTCGAAGCGGCCGATCCCGTGGCGGCAAAAGCTGGCGAGTCCTACGCCGAGGCGCGGGGCCGACGGCTGCCGGTCGATCTGCCCGGCTTCGTTCTGAACCCCTTGAGCATTGCGGCCTTCAACGCCCTCTACTGGCGCCGCGTTCCGAAGGAGGGCCGCGAGCGACGCCTTGCCTATGACCGCTTTCTTTATCCGCTGGATGCCATCGCCGACTGGAACCGGCTCTATGGCCGGCACGGCTTCCACCAGTTCCAGGCCCTCCTGCCGGAGCCCGGTGCCATCCGTGTCCTGCTGGAAGCCTGTGCTGCCTCGCGCGCGGCCTCCTTCCTGGCGGTTCTGAAGACCATGGGGCAGCAGGGCACGGGGCTGCTCTCCTTCGGCGGGCGAGGCCATACCCTCGCGCTCGATTTTCCCGCCGGGCCGGGAATCGACGGGCTGCTCGGCCGGCTGGAGCGCCTGGTGCTGGATCACGGCGGGCAGGTCTATCTCGCCAAAGATTCTCGCCTCAGCGCCGCGGGCTTTGCCGCGATGTATCCGCGCCTGCCGGAGTTTCGTGAGATCCTGGCGGAGATCGATCCGGAGGGCCGCATGCGTTCCGATCTCGCGGTCCGGCTCGCGATCCGGAGGGCCGCCTGATGGCCGATCCGCCGCTCTGGCTCGTTCTGGGGGCCAGCTCCTCCGTCGCCCGGGCCTTCACCCGGCTTGTCGCTGCCGAAGGTGGGGAGGTCATCCTCGCGGGGCGCGATCTGGCGGACCTGGAGGCGAGCGCGGCCGATGCCCGGCTGCGGGGTGCCGCCGCCGAGGTGCGTCCCTTCGACGCCGGCGATCCGGCGAGCCATGCCCTCTTCGTCGCCGCGCTGCCCGCCCGCCCGCTCAATATCCTCCTCGCCTTCGGCCTCATGCATCCGCAGGCGGCCATCGACAGCAGCCCCGAGCTGGCGGAGCAGGTCATCCGGGTCAACTATCAGGGGGCGGTCTCGATTCTCGCCCGGCTCGAGCCGCTTCTGGAAGCGGCGGGGCAGGGGGCGGTCGTGGTGCTGAGCTCCGTGGCCGGCGACCGCGGGCGGCCTTCGAATTTCGTCTATGGATCGGCCAAGGCGGGGCTCAATACCTACCTCCAGGGACTGCGCGCCCGACTCGCCCGCCACGGCGTTTCCGTCACCACCGTCAAGGCAGGCTTCATGGATACCGCCATGAGCTATGGCTTGCCGGGCATGTTTCTAGTCGCCAGCCCCGAGGCTGCGGCCCAGGTCTGCCTTCTCGCCGCAAGAAGGAAACGTAACGTATTGTATTTTCCGTTCTTTTGGTGGTTAATCATGGCGATAATAAAGGCGATCCCGGAAGGGGTGTTCAAGCGCCTGAGGCTGTAGGCTGAAACCAAAAATTCGCCGCGTCGTCAAAAATATGTAACTTCCGCTACCCAACCCGCTTGGCTAATAGCAACGCGGATTGCCGGGGGACCGCATGGCGGACGAAATCGAATTGAAGCTGGCCATCGCTCCCGAGAGGGCCGCGGAGCTGCGCAAGCTGGAGCTCCTGCGGCGGCTGTCGGAGAAGCGCGGCTCGACGCGCCAGCTCTCCACCGTCTATTTCGACACCCCCGATCAGGCCCTCTCCAAGCGCGGCATCGCACTGCGCATCCGCAGCGCCGGCCGCCGCAAGCTGCAGACCATCAAGCTGCCCGCCGAGGGGCCCGGCGGCCTGCAGGTCCTGCACGAGATCGAGACGCCGGTCGCGGGCGACCTGCCGGAGTTCGAGAAGATCTCCGATCTCCGGCTGCGCCGCCTCTTTGCCGACACGGTGATCGCCGAGGGCCTGGGCCCGATGTTCGTGACCGATATCAAGCGGACCACCTGGCCGTTGCGCTTCGACGGCAGCCTGGTCGAGCTGGCCCTCGACCAGGGTGAGATCCGTGCCGGCACCGCGCGCATGCCGATCTCGGAGGTCGAGCTCGAGCTGAAGGAGGGCAAGGCGGAGCATATCTTCGAGCTGGCGCTGGCGCTGCACGAGGTCATGCCCGTGACCCTGGGCTACGCGACCAAGGCGGCGAGAGGCTATGCGCTGCTCGACGGCGCGCAGCCCCAGCCGGTGAAGGCCCTGCCCACGGGCCTGCTTCCCACCATGACGGCGCGCCATGCCTTCACAATCGCCGCACGCAACTGCCTGGCCCAGATGCGCGACAACGAGGCTTCGGCGCGGCTGGGTCGCGATCCCGAAGGCGTCCACCAACTCAGGATCGGGCTGCGCCGGCTGAGAGCTCTGCTCACCGCCTATCGCGATGCGCTGGCGCCCGCGGCCCTTGAATTTCTCTCCCAGGAGCTGCGCTGGCTGCAGCAGGAGCTGAATCCGGCCCGCGACTGGGACGTCTTCATCGAGACCACGCTTGAGCCCATCCTGCGGCGGGTCGCGGGGCTCGAGGCTTGCCTCGAGGCCGCGAAGGAGCTGCGCGACCTGGCGCAGGAGCGGGCGCAGGCGACGCTGGCCGCGCCGCGCTACACGGCCTTCCTCCTGCGCTGCTATTCTTGGCTCTCCACCGGCGCCTGGGCTTCCATCGAGGCGGGCGCGCTCGACCGGCCGGTCGGGGAGTTCGCCGGCGCCATCCTGCAGCACCGGCACCGGCGGCTCAGAAAGTTCGGCGGCAAGCGGGCCGACCTGCCCGAGAGCGATCTGCACCGCCTGCGGCTGATGGCCAAGAAGCAGCGCTACGTCGCCGAGTTCTTCCGCGAGATCTATCCGCGCAAGGCGACCACCCGCTACATCACTGCCCTCGCCGAGATCCAGGATGTACTGGGTTCGCTGAACGATGCCCTGGTGAGCCGCCATCTGGTGGAGGAGCTGGAGCGCTTCCTGGCCGATGCACCCTCCGTGGGTGCCGCCGCCGCGGCACGTGCGGCGGGGGTCATCCTGGGCTGGCAGGGGGGCCGGATCGCCGAGGATCTCAACCGTGTCACCGCGGTCTGGAAGGAGTTCACGCAGCGCAAGGCGTTCTGGCCTCACCCCGAACAACCCACGCCCGAACCCCAGCCGTGAATCGTCTCACAGGCTTGCGAATCAGGTTCCTCCTGCGGGAATGTGAACCATCGATGCGAGCGCGGAAGCGCCGGCTAATCGAGATCGCGCGGTGCTACGAAGCGCTCGAGCATGCCCTCGCCGTCGGCGATGTCGCGCCAACGCGGCGTCTCGAAATCGATCACGGCGAGAGCGGCGGTCGGGTACTTGGCCTGCAGGCGGGCGCGAGCGGCGCCATCGCCGCTGCCCACGAGCTGGAGGGCCAGCACGTGAAAGCCGGGGTTGTGGCCGACGAGGAGCGTCGTGCCGACGGTCTCGGGGAGCTGGCGCAGCAGACGGATGATCTGGGGCGGGGCAGCGAGGTAGAGGTGCTCGGAATATTCGACCGGTATGTCCGCCTTGAGCGCGTGTTCGGCGAGTTCCCAGGTCTCCCGCGCGCGACGTGCCGACGAGCAGAGCACGATGTCTGGAACGAGCTTCTGCCGGCGCAGATAGCGGCCCATGGCGGGCGCCGCTTCGCGCCCTCGAGGGCTCAGGCCGCGATCGAAATCCGCGGCCGCCGGATCCGAACGATCGGACTTCGCATGGCGCAATAAGCATAAGCGTTTCATTGGCTTAACCTATCGATCTTCGAGGATCAGTTGTCATGACAGTTTCATGTACACGATTTAGACTAGCGCGATGAGCAATACCGTGATCATCGGTGCGGCCGCAGCCGGGCCGCGCAGCGCGGGAGTCCGCCTTCCCGACCCCCCGGAATCCCGGTTCATCAATCGCGAGCTGTCCTGGCTCGCCTTCAACGAGCGCGTGCTCGAGGAAGCCGATAACGTCAACCATCCGCTGCTCGAGCGGCTGCGCTTCCTCTCCATCTCGGCCAATAATCTCGATGAATTCTACATGGTGCGTGTGGCCGGCCTCAAAGGCCAGCAGGCCGCGGGCATTGCAACCCGCAGCCAGGATGGCTTGACGCCCGCGCAGCAGCTTGCCGCCATCAACGCTCGCACGGGCGAGCTCATGCGCAATCAGCAGGCCTGCTGGCGGCGGCTGCGCGAGGAGATGCGCGCCAACGGCATTGCCGTCATCGAGGCCACCGAGGTGACGCCGGAGGAAAAGCTCTGGCTCGATTCGTTCTTCCTCGACCAGATCTTCCCGGTCCTGACGCCCATGGCCATGGATCCGGCGCATCCCTTCCCCTTCATCCCCAATCTGGGCTTCGCCATCGTCCTCGACCTGCGCAGCGCCGAGGATAGCCGGCAACTGCGCGCGCTCGTCGTGCTGCCGCCCCAGGTCGCGCGCTTCGTGCGCCTGCCGGGCCACGCAATTCGCTTCCTGCCGCTGGAGACCCTCGTCGGCATGTATCTCGATCGGCTCTTCCCCGGATTCGAGGTCACCGGGCTCGGCTATTTCCGCATGATCCGCGACAGCGAGATGGAGATCGAGGAGGAGGCGGAGGATCTCGTTCTGCTGTTCGAGACGGCCCTCAAGCGCCGCCGCCGCGGATCGGTCATTCGCCTCAAGGCCAATGCCGGCATGCCCGAAGACCTCCTGGCCTTCGTGATCGGGGAGCTCAACGTCAAGCCGGAAGACATCTTCCTGCAGGACGGCATCCTCGGCCTCGCCAGCGCCAGCCAGCTCATCGTCGACGACCGGCCGGACCTGAAGTTCGCGCCCTATATCGCCCGCTTTCCCGAGCGCATCCGCGATTTCGGCGGCGACTGCTTCGCCGCCATCCGCCAGAAGGACATCCTCGTCCACCATCCCTATGAGAGCTTCGACGTCGTGGTTCAGTTCGTGCGCCAGGCGGCGCGCGATCCCTCCGTGGTGGCGATCAAGCAGACGCTCTATCGCACCAGCGACGATTCGCCGATCGTGAAGGCGCTGATCGAGGCGGCCGAGGCGGGCAAGTCGGTGACGGCGCTGGTCGAGCTCAAGGCGCGTTTCGACGAGGAGGCCAATATCCGCTGGGCGCGCGACATGGAGCGGGCCGGCGTGCAGGTGGTCTACGGCTTCCTGCAGCTGAAGACCCATGCCAAGGTTTCCATGGTGATCCGCCGCGAGGGTGGAACCTTGCGCAGCTATGTGCATTTCGGCACCGGCAACTATCACCCGGTGACGGCGAAGATCTACACCGACCTTTCCTTCTTCACCTGCGACGCGGCGCTCTGCCATGATGCGGCGCGGCTCTTCAACTACATGACCGGCTACGCCAAGCCCGACCGGCTGGAGAAGATCGCGGTGGCGCCGGTCAATCTGCGCAAGACCGTGCTGAAGCTCGTGGAGGAGGAGGTGGCCCACGCCGCCGCCGGACGGCCGGCGACGATCTGGGCCAAGATGAACTCCGTCGTCGATCCCGAGCTGATCGATGCCCTCTATCGCGCCTCGCAGGCCGGCGTCCAGATCGATCTGGTGGTACGCGGCATCTGCTGTCTGAGGCCGGGGCTTCCCGGCATGTCGGAGAACATCCGGGTCAAGAGCATCATCGGCCGCTTTCTCGAGCATGGCCGCATCATCTGCTTCGGGGCCGGAGAGAAGCTGCCCTCGCGGGCGGCCAAGGTCTTCATCTCCTCGGCCGACTGGATGCCGCGCAATTTCGACCGCCGGCTGGAGACGCTGATCCCGATCGAGAATCCGACCGTGCATCAGCAGGCGCTCGACCAGATCATGATCGCCAATCTCAAGGATTTTGCCCAAAGCTGGGAGCTGGGCCCCGACGGACGCTATGTCCGGGTGGCCGCACCGCCCGGCGCCTTCAGCGCCCACACCTATTTCATGACCAATCCCAGCCTCTCGGGACGCGGCAGCGCGCTGAAGAAGTCCAAGAAGGCGCCTTTGCTCGATTTCAAGAAGGCCTGAGCGCGTGGCCCAATCAACTCTTCTACGGCGACGGACCCCGACCCGCTCGCGCCCGGGACGCTCGCGGCAGCGGCGCGCCGCGCAAGGACGTATCCAACAAGGGCGCATTGGCGTGGTCGACATCGGATCGAACTCGATCCGTCTCGTCGTCTTCGAGCGCCTGGCCCGGGCGCCGCAGCTGCTGTTCAACGAGAAGGTGCTCTGCGGCCTCGGCCGCGGCCTCGGCAAGGACGGGCATCTGAACCTGCAAGGCGTGGAGTCCGCCCTCATCAATCTCGGCCGCTTCGTGCGGATCGCCAAGGCCATGGGGGTCGAGCGTCTCGACATGCTGGCGACGGCCGCGGTGCGCGACGCCGTCGACGGCGTTGCCTTCACCGAGACTGTGCGCAAGCGCTGGGGCCAGCCGGTGCGCATCCTCTCCGGCTCGGAGGAGGCGCGGCTCTCGGCACTGGGCGTCGTCTCCGGCATCGGCGAGGCGGACGGGCTGATGGGCGATCTCGGCGGCGGCAGCGTGGAGCTCGTCGGGCTCGATCGCGGCAAACTGGGGGCTCACGTCACCCTGCCGCTGGGGCCGCTCAGGGTCGGCGAGGAAGCGATCGTCGATCGCGACATCGCCCGCGATCTGATCGATCGGCATCTGCAGAGCGTCCCCTGGCTGGGCGACCTGCGCGGCCGCTGCTTCTATGCCGTCGGGGGGGCCTGGCGCTCGCTCGCCCGCATCCATATGGAGCAGACCGGCCATCCGCTGCATATCATCCAGCAATACCGCATCGATCGCGAGCAGGCCGAGGACCTGATGCGCGTCATGTCGCGCCTCGGCCGGCGGACGCTCGCCGCCATCTCGGGCCTCTCGCGCCGGCGCCTCGACACGCTTCCCTTCGCCGCCTTGCTGCTCGAGCGCCTGCTGCGCCAGGGGCGGCCCGATGCCGTGGTCTTCTCCGCTTTCGGCCTGCGCGAGGGCTATGTCTTCAGCGAGCTACCGGCGGCGCTGCGCCGAGAGGATCCGCTCCTCGCCGCCGCCCGCGATCAGGCCGATTCGCAAGGGCGCTTCGGTCCGATGGGCGATGCGCTCGAGGAATGGACCAGGCCGCTCTTCCCCGCCGAAGGGGCGGCGGAGCGCCGGCTGCGCCATGCGGTCTGCCTGCTGAGCGACATCGCCTGGCGCGACCATCCGGACTATCGCGGCGAGCAGGCCTTCGACCGAATCCTGCGCCTCCCCATCGGCGGCATCGAGCATGCGGAGCGCGTCTTCGCCGCCGCGGCCGTGGCCGCGCGCTATGCCGGCACGCTGGAGCCCATTACCGGCCAGACCGTGCTCCGCCTGGTGGACGAGCCGCGGCTTGGCCAGGCCCTGATCCTCGGCCTCGGGCTACGGCTCGCCTATTCCCTCTCCGGCGCGACGCGCCGTCTGTTGAAAGAGACGAGCCTGCGGCTGGCGGGAGACCGGCTGACGCTGGTGCTCCCGAAGAACGGCGCCGTGATGTATGGCGAGGCGGTAGACCGGCGTCTCGAGGCGCTGGGGCGCGCGATCGGCCGCGCCGTTGCCACGGCGAGTGCCAGGGAGCGCAGGGCGAAGTAGAAAGCGGCCTCGCGGTTAGCCGGCGGGAACCGGCACCACCTTCACGCGCCGGCCGACCACGGTCAGCGCCAGGCGGCCATGCTTCAGGGCGAGCGCGTCGGCGCCGAAGATCTCGCGCCGCCAGCCATGGAGCGCCGGCACCTCGGCCCCGTCGTCGGCGGCGATCAGCTCGAGATCATCGGCGCTGGCGATCAGCTTCTGGGCGACGCCATTCTCCTCGCAGCGCATCTTGAGGAGCACCCGCAGAAGCTCGACCAGGGGCCCCAGCCCCGAGGGCAGGTCGCGGCGCGGCGCGGGCTCGGGGCAGTCGCCCGCCGGCAGCTCCAGCCCGCGCTTGACTGCGGCGAGGATCTGGGCGCCCTGCCGGTTCTCGGCGATGGAACGCGAGAGGCCGCGGCAGCGGGCGAGATGCTCGACATCGCTCGGCGCGTGGGCGGCGATCTCGCAGAGCGTCTCGTCCCGGAGCACGCGGTTGCGCGGGAGGTCGCGGCGCTGGGCCTCCTCCTCGCGCCAGGCAGCGACCTCGCGCAGCACGGCGAGCATGCGGGGCTTGTCGGTGCGGAACTTGATCCGACGCCAGGCTTGCCGCGGCTCCAGGCGGTATGTGGCGGGGTCGGTCAGCACCGCCATCTCTTCGGCCACCCAATCGGCCCGCCCGGTCTTGGCGAGCCGGCGCTTCAGATGCTCATAGGTGGGGCGGAGATGGGTCACGTCCGATAGCGCGTATTGCAGCTGGCGGTCGGTCAGCGGGCGATGGGCCCAATCGGTGAAGCGCGAGCTCTTGTCGATCCGGGCACCGGCCAGCTTGGCCGCGAGATTCTCGTAGCTCACCGCATCGCCGAAGCCGCAGACCATGGCGGCGACCTGGGTATCCACCAGGGGTGCGGGGATCCGCTTCGTCATGTGGTAGAAGATCTCGATGTCCTGACGCGCGGCGTGGAACACCTTCAGCAGCTTGGAATCGGCCAGAAGACCGAGGAGCGGGTCGAGGTCGATGCCTGGAGCCAGGGTATCGATGGCGGCCGCCTCCTCGGGCCCGGCGACCTGGACCAGGCAGAGCTGGGGCCAATAGGTCTTGTCGCGCATGAACTCGGTGTCGATGGCGACGAATTCGGCCGGGTGCTGGCGTCGACAAAAGGCGGCCAGCGCGCCGGACTCGGCGATGAGGGTCATTGCCGCCTGCTATACACGGAATCCGCCGGTCGTCCAACTCGCCAAGACCCGATCCCGCGACGTCCCTCTGCTTGACAAATCGGGGGCAAAAATGCCTTTTGCCGGCCGGCTTTCTCCCGTCTTCGTCCTATGGGATCGTCCCATGCACGCCTATCGAACGCATAACTGCGGCCAGCTGCGCCTTGCCGATGCCGGCCGCACGGTCAAGCTCTCCGGCTGGATCCATCGCAAGCGCGATCACGGCAATCTGCTGTTCATCGATCTGCGCGACCACTACGGCATCACCCAGGGGGTCATCGATACCTCGAGCCCGCTGCTGCGCGAGATCGAATCGGTGCGCGTGGAGAGCGTGGTGGCGCTGACCGGCCGCGTCGTGCCGCGCACCCCCGAGACGGTCAATCCCAAGCTCGCCACCGGCGAGATCGAGCTGCGCATCGAGGCCTATCAACTCCTGGCCGCGGCCGAGATGCTGCCGCTCCAAGTCAACAGCGACGAGGATGCCGGCGAGGATCTGAGGCTCACCTACCGCTTTCTCGATCTCAGGCGCGAGCGCATCCACCGCAACATCCTGCTGCGCTCGCGGGTGATCTCGAGCATCCGGCGGCGGATGGTCGATGCCGGCTTCACCGAGTTCCAGACGCCGATCCTGACCTCGAGCTCGCCCGAGGGCGCGCGCGACTTCCTGGTGCCGAGCCGGCTCCATCCCGGCAAGTTCTACGCCCTGCCGCAGGCGCCGCAACAGTTCAAGCAGCTCCTGATGATCGCGGGCTTCGACCGCTATTTCCAGATCGCTCCCTGCTTTCGCGACGAGGACAGCCGCGCCGACAGGTCACCCGGGGAGTTCTATCAGCTCGATTTCGAGATGTCCTTCGTGACCCAGGAGGATGTCTTCGCGGCCCTGGAGCCGGTGCTCCATGGCGTGTTCGACGAGTTCAAGGGCGAGCGCAAGCTGGGCCCGATGCCCTTTCCCCGCATCGCCTATGACGAGGCGATGCTGAAATACGGCTCCGACAAGCCCGACCTGCGCAATCCCCTCGTCATCACGGATGTCACGGAGATCTTCCGCGACAGCAGCTTCGGCATCTTCGCCAGGTCGGTCGCCGGCGGGGGGATCGTGCGCGCCATTCCCGCGCCCGGCACCGCCGAGCGCCCGCGCAGCTTTTTCGACAAGCTGAACGAGTGGGCGCGCGAGCAGGGCGCGGCGGGGCTGGGCTATGTCGTCTTCACCGAGGGCGGCGGCAAGGGGCCCATCGCCAAGAATCTCGATGCGGACCGCATTGTCGGGCTGCGCGAGGCATCGGGGCTCAGCGACGGCGACTCCCTCTTCTTCGTCAGCGACAAGAAGGCCGCAGCGGAGAAATTCGCCGGCGCGGTGCGCACGAAGCTGGGGCAGGAACTCGCCCTCATCGACGCGGAAGAATACCGCTTCTGCTGGATCGTCGACTTTCCCATGTACGAGCGCGATCCCCTGACCAACAAGATCGAGTTCAGCCACAATCCCTTCTCCATGCCCCAAGGGGGGCTCGAGGCGCTGGAGACCAAGGATCCGCTGGAGATCAAGGCCTTCCAATACGACATCGTCTGCAATGGCGTGGAGCTTTCCAGCGGCGCGATCCGCAATCATCTGCCGGAGATCATGTACAAGGCTTTTGCCATCGCCGGCTACGGTTGCGAAGAGGTCGAGGGGCGCTTCGGGGGCATGCTGAACGCGCTCAAGTTCGGCGCGCCGCCCCATGGCGGCTCGGCGCCCGGGATCGATCGCATCGTCATGCTGCTGGCCGACGAGCGCAACATCCGCGAGGTCGTCGCCTTCCCCATGAACCAGCAGGCGATGGATCTGATGATGCAGGCGCCGGCCGGCGTGCCGCCGGAGCGTCTCAAGGAACTCCACATCCGCCTCGACCTGCCGCCGGCGAAGAAGTAGCCTGATCGGCGCCCCGTGCGGGCGCCGTCGTGGACCGCGTGCCGATTCCGAGCTAGAGTCGCTTATCCCGAAACCGCCGAGGATTGCATCTTGTCGCGACCAGCCGATGACGGGTTCAGTCTGCCTGGCGCCTGGATCTCCCACAGCCGCTGCTGGCTCGCCTGGCCGACGCGGGTGGAGACCTGGGGCGAGCATCTCGAGGCGGTCCGCGAGACCTATTCCGAGACGGCCAAGGCGATCGCCCGCTTCGAGCCCGTGACCTTCATCACCAAGCCGAAGAACGTCGCGGAGGTTTCCCTCAGCACCGGCACCGGCGTCGCCACTCTCTCGCTTCCGCACGACGATTCCTTCCTGAAGGACATCGCCCCCAGCTTCCTCGTCGATGGCGCGGGCAAAGTCGCGGGGGTGGACTGGCTCTGGAATGCCTGGGGCGGGCGCTATCCGGATCACGACCGCGACGCGGCGGTGGCCGAAAAGCTGCTGGAGCATCTGGGCATGCGCCGCTATCTGGCGCCGCTAGTGCTCGAGGGCGGCGCCATCGACGGCGACGGCGAGGGCACGCTGCTCGCAAGCGAGGCCGTGCTCCTGAACCCCAACCGCAATCCCAACGTGGCGCGGGCCGAGATCGAGCGGACCCTCGAAGGATTTCTCGGCGTCCGCAAGATCATCTGGCTGGCGGGCGGGCTTGCCGGCGATCCCGCCGGCGGGCTGATCGACAATGTCGTCTGCTATGTGAAGCCCGGCACCGTGCTGGCCCTTGTCACCGCCGATACGGCGGATCCGAACCATGGCCCGCTGCAGGACAACCTCCAGCGGCTGCGCCTCGCCACCGATGCCAAGGAGCGCAAGCTCGAGGTGATCGAGATCGAGCAGCCGCGCTCGAGCCTGGGCGAGGGCGGCCGGCGTCTGCCGCTCTCCTATACCAGCCTCTATCTCGCCAATGGCGCCGCCATCGTGCCGGCCTTCGAGGATGCCCAGGACAGCAAGGCCTACGAGATCCTGGCCAAGCTCTTCACCGGACGCGAGGTGGTGCAGGTGCCGGCGCGCGAGCTGGGCTATGGTGGCGCCGGCCTGCGCGCGATCGCGCTCGGCCAGCCGGCAGGTCCGCCGGCGAGCTGAGCCGGTTTTCAGCTGCCGCTTGGCGTCGCCACCGCGTCCCAGTCCGGGGCGCGCAGCCGGTAGCCCACGCCCGTCTCGGTCAGGATATGGCGCGGCCGTTCGGGATCGGCCTCGATCTTCTGGCGGAGCGACCGGATGTAGACCCTGAGATATTGGACATCGGTCTCGCCGCCCCAGACCTCCTTCAGGATGAAGCGGTGGGTCAGCACCTTGCCCGCATGAGCGACCAGGAGGCGCAGGATGTCATACTCGCGCGGCGAGAGCCGGACCTCCTCGCCACGCACGGAAACCAGCCGGCGCACGAGATCGACGGTGAGATCGCCGCTGCGGAAGACCGGCCGCTCGCCCTGCTGCTGCAGGCGATGGCGCAGCGCCGCGCGCACCCGGGCGTGGAGCTCGTCGACGCCGAAGGGCTTGGTCAGATAGTCGTCGGCGCCGAGGTCGAGGGCCTCGACCTTGCCGCGCTCGTCGGTGCGGCTGGAAAGCACGATGATGGGCACCGTCGAGCCTTTCTCGCGGAGGCGCCGGATGACCTCGAAGCCGTCGAGGCCCGGCAAGCCGAGATCGAGGATGACAACGTCGGCGGGGCTGCGGCGCATGGCCTCCAACGCGGGCTCGCCATCCTCGACCTCGATGACCTGATGGCCTTGCGCCGTGAGGCTGGTCCTGAGGAAGCGCCGGATCGCGGGCTCGTCATCGACCACCAGCATGCGCAGCGGCGTGCGGGCGGACGTCACGGCGCCGCCTCGGCGATCGGCGGCCCCTCGCGCGGCACGGGCAACGTCAAGGTGAAGACGGCGCCGGGCCGGTCCGTGCGGTTGCCGGCCTCGATATGCCCGCCCATCGCCTCGACGAAGCCACGGCAGATGGCGAGCCCCAGCCCGGTGCCGACGCGGCGGCGATCGGCGGCATGGACGCGATAGAACTTGTCGAAGATGCGCTCGAGATCGGCCGCAGGAATGCCTTCGCCCTCATCGATGATCCGAAGCTCCACTACCCCGTCGGCCCGGTGCGCCTGCAGGTGGATGACCGAGCCGGCGGCTGTGTATTTTGCCGCATTGTCGAGGAGATTGAACAGCACCTGCTCGAACAGCACGACATCGAGCCGCAGCATGGGCAGATCCGCCGGCAGCCGGACCTCGATGCGATGCTGCTCGAGGATCCGGCTGGCGCGCTCCAAGGCGCTGCCCACGATCTCCGAGAGATCGGCCATGCTGCTGCGCGGCACGATGGCGCCGGATTCCAGCCGCGTCATGTCGAGGAGATTGCCGATGAATCGATTGAGCCGCTCCGCCTCCTCCTGGATCGTGCTGATCATCTCGCGCTTGGCCGCGTCGTCGAGCGCCTCGGGCTGGGTCTTCAGGCTGGTGGCGGATCCGAGGATCGAGGCGAGCGGCGTGCGCAGGTCGTGGGAGATCGAGGTGAGGAGCGCCGTGCGAAGCCGATCGGTCTCCGCCACCAGCCGCGCGCGGTCCACGTCGCGCGCCAGATGGACGCGCTCGATGGCAAGCGCCGTCTGATCGCAGAGCGCTTCCAGCAAACGCCGCTGATCGGCGCTGAGGAGCGCGCCCGGACGATCGGCGGCAAGCCCGATCACCGCCACCACCCCGCGGCCCGTATGCATCGGCAGGAAGAGGCGCGATGCTTCGGGATGGGCCTCGCAATCCCGGCCTGCAGCGCGGTTGTTGGACCAGCACCAGCGGGCGGCGGCGAGATCGGCCTCGGCCAGGCGCGCTTCCGGCGGATAGCTCGCAGAGAGCACGGGCTCTCTGCCCTCGCCTAGGAGCAGCACCACCCTGACCTTCAGCATGAGAGCGATCTGATAGGCCGTCGCCCAGAGCAGGTCGTCGAGGGTGACGGCCGCGCTGAGCCTTCGGCTGAAGAGGTAGAGTTGCTCCGTCGTCTGGGCGCGCTGACGCGCGGCGATTGCCTGGCTGCGAACGCGGGAGGTGAGGTTGCTCACGATCACCGCCACGATCACGAAGGAGGCCATGGCGATCACGTTCTGCGGGTCGGCGATCGTGGTGGTGTAGAGCGGCGGCAGGAAGAAGAAATTGTAGGCGAAGACGCTGAGCAGGCTGGCGACGAGCGAGGGCCAGAGGCCATAGGCGATGGCGCTGCCCAGGACCGCGGTCAGAAAGACCAGGGCGATGTTGAGGCTCCCCAGATACTGCCGCAGGGCGAGGCCGAGGCCGAGCGCCAGCAGCACCATGACCGTCGTTCCCGCATAGGCCTTCCAGCCGGCCTCTTGGCGCCAGACGAAGGACGCGCCCACGGCGGCCATCAACGCGCGCAGAGGCGTCGCCGGGGCCGTCTCTCCTGGCGGTGATCTGTCTTCCCCGGGAACCTGGAGCGCTTCGTCCAACTCCTTCTCCTGCCTTTGTCCGGTTTGCGTCGTCCGGTCGCGTTCTCGCCCGTTTATATGCCCGCTTTATATTCCCACCCCTGCATTGGAATGGAACGCTTAGGCGGGTTGCCTATTCAATGAGTCCCGCCGCCGCGACGCGCGGCCCGTCCAAGATCCGAGGTTCCATCCTTGTCAAGACTTGCTCCTTCCACCGGCGTTCGTGTCGAATATCTGATTCTCGTCGATCCGCAGCCCGCCGGCCCATTGCTGGGATACTACTATGACCGGCCGATCCCGGCCGCGGTCGTCGACTATTTCGGACGCCGCTATATCTATGCCGGCATCGCCCCGAGACGCCACAACGGACAGTATGACGTCGAGGCGCTTGCGACTGGCGAGCGCCTGGTCGAGCCGGGGCTGGTCTACCGCTCCGAGGAGATGCACAAGAAGGTTGCCTGAGCAGCCGATCTGCCTCGATTCTCTCTGTCCCGCAAAACTACGACATATATTCGGCGTATATATCCCGCCCCCCGCGGGAGCCATCGATTTTATATGGCCCCCCGCCCGAGGCTGTGAGTCAGGAGCGGCCCAGCCGGCCAGAGAATCGGCCGGCGCGGAGGATCCGCCCGAAGCGGGGGGTAATAAATGGCTGTTGCGGCTTCGACCAGTCCGACGATGTTGCGGGACGTCGACTGGAAGCAAGTGGTCTTCGTTGCGGCCGGTGTTCCGGCCCTCGTCCTGTTCTCGATGGGCGGCATTTCGGCGACGGTCGGGGCGCCCGCCTGGCTCGTCTGGACCATCTCGGTCCTGTTCGGTTTCGCCCAGGCCTTCACCTATGCCGAGATCGCGGGCCTGCATCCTTCCAAGACCGGCGGTACGGCCGTCCATGGGGCGACCGCCTGGATCCGCTATAGCCGCATCCTGGCGCCTCTATCCTTATGGTCCAACTGGCTCGCCTGGACGCCGGTGCTGGCGATCGGCACCGGGCTCGGCACCGGCTATCTGCTGTCGATCTTCTACGATCCCAGCTCGCCGGTGCTGAGCTGGCAGCTCACGATCGTCGATCTTGGCTTCATCTCCACCGGACTTCGCTGCGCATTAACGCGACCTTCTTCCTCGGCGCCGCCATCATGCTGGTGGTCTTCGCCATCCAGCATCGCGGCATCCTGCGCACGGCGCAGATCCAGACGCTGCTGACCATCGCCTCGCTTCTGCCGCTCTTCATCGTCTGCATCATTCCGCTGCTGCAGGGCAGCGTCCATGCCGAGAACTTCACGCCCTTCACGCCGCTGGCCACGGACAACGGCAAGGTTGTGGCCGGGGCGTGGGACAAGGGCGGCATCCTCCTCTTCCTCGGCGGCCTCTTCATCGCCGCCTGGTCCGCCTACGCCTTCGAGACCTCGGTCTGCTATATGAGCGAGTTCAAGAATCCCGACCGCGACATGCCGCGGGCCATCATCGTCTCGGGCCTGATCTGCATCGTCGCCTATGTCACCGTGCCTGTCGTCTTCCAGGGCGTGCTGGGGACGCAGAAGATGCTCGACCCCGGCATCTATGACGGCTCGGGCATGGGTCTCGCTTTGGCCGAGATGGTTCAGGGCGGGCATGTGGTCACGACGATCCTCGTGATCCTGCTCTTCTTCAGCCTGATCCTCGCCATCATGACCGCGATGGCCGGCTCCTCGCGCACCCTCAACCAGGGCGGGCAGGATGGCTGGCTGCCGAAATACCTCGCTTATGTGAACAACCACGGTGCCCCTACCCGGGCGATGTGGACCGATCTCGCCTTCAATCTGATCCTGCTGGCGATGTCGAACTACCTCTTCGTGCTCGCCGTCTCGAATTGCAACTATCTGATCTTCAACTTCCTCAATCTCAATGCCGGCTGGATCCATCGGATCGATAATCCCGATGTCCGGCGGCCCTGGCGCTGCCCGAACTGGCTGCTGGGCCTCGGCGCGGTGCTCGCTTATGTCAACGCCTTCCTGCTGGGGGCCGGCGCCAATGTCTGGGGGCCGCATACTTTCGAATCGGGCTTTGTCTCGGCGGCGCTGATCGTCCCCATCTTCCTCTACCGCCACTTTGTGGTCGATCGCGGCGTCTTTCCCCAGCACATGTATCAGGACCTTCTGCTCGAGGGACAGACGGCGTTAGGTCCGAAGCGGGCGGGCTTCCTGCCTTATCTCGCGCTCGCCGGCGGCATCGCCGCCTGTTTCGCGGGCTACGCGATCTTCTGGTTGTGACCCGACCCATGTGGAAGGCGATCCAGTCATGAATGCTCAGGAATTCCGCGACGGCCTCGCCCGGCTCGGCCTGTCCCAGGCCGAGGCGGCGCGGCTGCTGGGGGTGAAGCTGCGTACCGTGCAGCGCTGGGCCGCGGGCCGGCCGCTGGTCGGCGAGCCGGCTGCCCAGGCGCTGCGCGCCTGGCGGCGCCTTGCCGAGCAGGGCATCGCCTGGCGACCCGACAGCGAGCCGGTGGAGGTCGAAGATCCCGGTGCCGTCGCAGAGCATCGCCGCGCGGCCCTGGGGCTGGCGGTGCTTCTGCACCCGATTTCCGGCCAGCGGGGTGGATGGCGCCGTCGCTGGCGCATCAATATCGAGCGCCACCGGGCGACGAGCCCGGCGATGGTGGTGCATTTCAATCGCCTCGCCGATGGCAGCTTCCTGCCGGCCAGCTACCGGCGGCTGGGAGGGCCGGGCGAGGCGCCCGGTGACCGGCTGCTGCTCGAGGAGGCGACGGCCGCCTTCCTGGAAGCCGCAGCGAGGGTCGAGGCCGTCAGCAGCGCTGCGGCGCGCGCAGCCGAGCCGGCGCGGCACCTGCCCCAACTCCAGGAGGCCCCAGTCTGATGAGCGCCAGTGGTGGGGCCCTTCTGCCGCGGGATGCCTGGCCGGGACCGGCATCGGACAGCGCCGAGGCTTCGGGACGTGACGCATGGGGCCTGCTTGCCGCCGTCGAGGATCGGGTCTGGATCATCGATCCCCAGACGCTCTTTCGCCGCGGCCTGGCGCTTCTTCTCAGACAGTGGAATCCCCGCCTCGCCATTGCCGATGTGGCGGATATCGGCGCGGCTCTTTCGGGGATGGACCGCATGCCGGCCCTCGTCCTGGTGGATGCCTCCTCGGCCGGCCAGGGCCACTTCACCGGCCTCGCCCGGCTTCTCGCCCCGTCACGGGCGGCACCCGTGGTTCTGCTGGCAAGCGATGTCGATTGGAAGACAGCGGCCAAGGCGGTCGAGCTCGGCGCACGCGGCTATGTGCCGAAATCGGCCAGCGAGGAGGTTCTGCGCCATGCGTTGGGCCTCGTCCTCTCCGGCGAGGTCTATCTGCCCCGCGGCGTGCTGACGCGCTGGACCGAGTGCCGACAGGAGCCGCGGCATCCCGGCGGCCGCGGCGCGGGCGCCCTCTACCGGCTGACGCCGCGCCAGAGCGAGGTGTTGGCGCAGCTCACCCTCGGGCTTTCGAACAAGGAGATCGCGCGTGCTCTCGGCCTGCTCGAGAGCACGGTCAAGGTCCATGTGAAGACCATCCTGAAGAAGCTTGCTGCCTCCAACCGGACCCAGGCCGCCATGATGGCTCTCGATCTGGGTCTCGCGCATCGCGCCGCGGAGCCCTTACCCCGCAAGTGGTAGGTCTACCCCCCAGAGGCATAGACAATCTGCGACGGGCCGCCGCAGTGTTTCCAACGGGTAGTAGGAGTTTCGAATCAGGAAACAAACCTCGCGAATGGCGAGGGGGGAGACACCAGCCTGCGGCTCTCGCGCGCGGGTCTGGGCAAGGCAAGACAATTCGGGAGGATATCGATGACAAGTGATCTGCAAGCCCGCATCGAGGCCATGTTCACCCGGGACAAGCTCTTCGCGGCCGGCTTCGTCGTCGTGCTCTGGCTCGTCATTTTCTTCGTGATGCTGGCCGTCCGGCCGTTCATGCCGGCGGGCGGCATCGAAATCGTCTGTTGGATCGCCGCCGGCGTCCTGGTGCTTTTCAACACCGCATCCATCACGGCGATGATCCGCCACTACGCCAACGACAAGCAGCACATCTACTCCGTCGACATCCGGCATCTCGACGCCGGGCGCTGACCGGAATCCGGGGAGTTCTCATGATCAAGCGTCACGAGACGGTGGTTTCGCTAAGTATCTGATCCTACGCAGATTGGGTCCGTATCCGTTCAAGAAGTTCCTGTCGCGCACGCATTTCAGCTGACATCATCCGATAAACTGGTGTACATTCTCAGACATGTGCTGCACACTGGTAGCGCGGACATGAGACGGACACCAAGGGGCCCCGGAGATGAGCGACAAGAGGCTGAGCGAGGAAGGCATCAAGCGGCTGCCGGTTCCGGAGACAGGCAACAAGGTGCATTACTTCGCGGGCGCCAAGCTCCAGGGTGCGGTGGCGCCTCGCGGCTTCGGGGTGCGGGTCACGGCTGCCGGCGCCCGGTCCTTCGTCATGAACTATCGCCTCCAGGGCCGCGAATACCGCTACACCATCGGCACCTTCCCCGACTGGTCGGCGGTGCGGGCTGTGAAAGAGGCGCGCGATCTGCGCCAGCGGATCGACCGCGGCGAGAATCCACTGGAGGCCCGTAAGGCCGAAGCGGTCGAGGACGTGAAGACCGTCGATTCCGTGCTGGACGATTGGATGCGGCGTCACGCCCGTGCCAAGGGCAAGGACGGGAAGGAACGGCTCCGGTCCGCCGATAGCATCGAGTCCGCTCTCGCGCGTCTGGTACGGCCGCGCATCGGTCGTATCGACATCTACAAGCTGTCCCGGCGGAACATCGCCGAGATGCTCGACCACATTCAAGACACGGCGGGGCCGGTCGCGGCGGATCGCGCCCGGAGCCACTTCTGCGCGGCGCTCCGCTGGTATGCGGAGAGAGATGACAAGTTCAACATCGGGCACGCTGTCATGCGGTTCAAGAAGCGCGCTGAGGGTGGCGCGCGGGCCCGCATCTTGTCGGATGACGAGATTCGTGCGCTCTGGGCGGCGACGGCTGCCGGCGACACATTCTCCGCGCTCTGCCGGCTCTTGCTCCTGACCGGCCAGCGGCGGTGCGAGGCGTCGGACATGCCGTGGGCGGAACTTGGCCGGGATGGCACCTGGGTAATCCCGGCGGGCCGCAGCAAGAACAAGCGGCTGCATGTGGTGCCGCTCTCCGGGGCCGCTCGCGCGGTGATCGAGGCGCAGCCGAGGGCCGGCGACTTCGTATTCTCCTGCTCGACCGGGAGCCCGTATGCGGCCTTTAGCCGGGGCAAGCTCGCGCTGGACAAGGCGATGGGCGATAGCGCCCAGCCGTGGGTTCTCCATGATCTGAGAAGGACCGCCCGTAGCCTTATGAGCCGGGCCGGCGTCCAGCCGCACATTGCGGAGCGGGTCTTGAATCATACGATGACCGGAGTCGAGGGAGTCTATGACCGGCACGATTACACGGAGGAAAAGCGGATCGCGCTGGAGGCTCTCGCCGGCATGATCGAGCGGATCATCAACCCGCCGGCTGGAAACGTCCTACCGCTGCGGCGGGAGGGCTGAGGCCATGCGCGCCCGTGACCAGCGGCAACTCGACCCATTCGGCGAGCCGGTCAAAATCATGCCTCCGAAGCCGTCTATCCGCGCGACATCTGGCAACCGACCATGATGGATTGGCTCGCGGAGCATCCCAAGATGGAAGGGCCGTCTAACGTCGCCAACCTGGTCGAGCGGCTGGCGTCGCGCCCGGCTTAGTCCTGTGCTTTTTCCTCGTCCGCTCAAGGCTGAACCACGTCTCCTTGCACTGTGGAGAGCAAAAGGCGGCGTCTGTGCGTCGG
>DATFRE010000312.1:0-4730 GCA_035263545.1 Dongiaceae bacterium | reverse complement strand
GTAGTATTCGGGATGCGTGCCGGTGACGACCGCTTGGTAGCGCTGCAGCAGGGCGAGGCCCTCGCCGTGAAGATCCTCGTCCGTCGCCACATCGAAGCGATGGCCCTTGGCCTCGAGCCAGGCGCTGATATCGAGATCGGCATTGAATTGCCAGGGCCCGCTGCCGGCGGGCCCGATCCAGCTCGAGGTGTGGCCCGGCCGCATGTTGAGGATGGGCCGAAGCCGCGAGGAGATGGAGACGCCGCTCCCGTCGCTATGCACCTCGTAGAAGGAATAGCCGTATTCGCGATGGGCGTTGAGGAAGAGATCCTCGCGCCCCATGGCCGGAACATGGGCGCTGGTGAGCTCCGCGAGATCGCTGTCATAGCCGAGGCGCTCATTGGCATAGGCCATGTAGCTCGCCGTCGGGATCAGGAAGAGGGTGTCGGATGTGGCGGTGCCGCGCGGCGGCAGGATGAAGAAGGGGATGCGCTCCACCTCCTCGCCGTCCTGCAGCCGCGCGGCATAGAGGCCGCTGCGCAGATGGGCCGGCACCTTGAAGACGACATCGGTCTGCCAGCCGGCATCGTAGAGATCGTCGTCGTGGAAATGGATGGCGCCGTATTGCTCCGGCGCGCGGCGCCAGTCGAGCTCGCTCGGATCCCAGTTCCAGCCCTTCATGGCGCGGGTGGGAAGGTTGATCAGCTTGCCATCGAGCCGGTTGGGCGAGCGGTCGCGGATGCGATCGCTTCCCATATCGAGGCTGAAATCCCAGGCGCCGGCGAGATCGGCGCCATAGCCCGCCGCGGCCGGCTGGGAAATGGTCTGGCGCAGCTGCCCCGCCGGCAAAGCGCGGCGGTAAAGGCGGGGGCTGTCGATCTTGCCGTTGAAATGGCCATGGGCCAGGTGCGCCCGGTCGAGCGCGGCGGCGAAGGTGAGGGGAGAAGCCGCTTCGCCGACACCGCATTCGGCGATGAGCTCGCGCTGGGCCTGGCTCTCATCCCGGGCATAGGCCTTCTGCGGCTCCTGGATCAGCAGGACCCGGCGGCGGGCGGGATCGAAGGCGGCGGCGAGGAAGTACCACTCCCGGGCCAGCAACTTCCGGCCGGTGGAGAGCTCGGCATGGCCGCCGGCGCCATCCTCCAGGATCAGCGCCAGGCTGCCGCGGGCATCGAGCGCCAGGGCGAAGCCGCCGCCAGGCGAACGCCGGTCGATCAGGATCTGGACGCCCCGGCCCGGCGTCGTCGGCCAGACCATGGCGGAAACGGAAAATCCCGGCCCTAGCCCCAGACCATGGAGGGCCGCGGAATCCGGAACAATGGCATAGGAGCCGGCGGCGATCGTCTGATGCCGGCCGGGATAGTTCCCGGCGATCCCGCTGGGCACCACCTCCTCCCGGAAGCCCGGGCCGGCCGGGCTCAGATCCCCGCTGATGAGGCGCACGATCTCGAGATGATAATGGGCATGGCCCTCGCAGCTCGCCTTGAAGGCGATCTTCTCGCCGGGCGCCACGGAGAGGCGGTCGGCATAGCCGAGGATCGTGCGGCCAATTGTGGGGCTCATGGCAGGGGTCCTATTCGATATCCAGGGCTTCGCCGGTCAGCTCCTGCCAGCGGCGCTTGAAGATGTCCCACTCGGCTTCCTCGGGGCTCCGGTAGCGCACCCCCTCGACCATCTCGAGCCGGCCGCCGCGCGCCGGCCCCAGCCGGGCGAGGCCCCATTCCCGATGCGGAACCAGCGTGATGAGGATGTAGCGGCCCGGCAGCTTCTGGGCCCGCATCAGGTTCAGGACCTGCTGGAGATCGCCGCTATGGGGGCCGAAGGGCCGGGCCTTGAACTCGGCCGCGAGCTCGCGGCGGTGAGGATCGATCTGGAACATGGCTTCCCCTGGGCTCCCCGATTCGCGGGCATGACGGACAGAAGGAGGCTCGATCCGCCCCTCGCGGCGGGGATTATGTCTGCGGCGGAGAGAGACTTGCAACTCAGCCGCCGGCTCGACAGACTGCGCGCCGCCCCGTCGCAGGGAAGCGCGGGTGCTGAGGCCAAGCAAAGGAATGAAGTTGATGATGCTAGGTGCAAGAGATTACGGCATGTCGGCAGGGGGTTCGGGTTGGCGGTTCGTCCCGTGGCGGACCTTGATGGCGGCGGCGGTCATTCTGATGGCGGCCGGCACGGCGCGGGCGGATACGCCTTTGCCACAGGATCAGCTCTTCAAGTCCTGGACCCTCATCTGCCGCAAGGCGCCCGTGGCGCAGGAGCAGGGGACGACGCCGGAGCCCTATTGCCGCATCTACCACCGCGTCCGCGCCCAGGAAGACAACACCAAGGTCATCTTCATCAGCACCGTCCAATTCCTCGGCAAGGACCGCACGCCGATGATGAGCCTGACCCTTCCGGCTGTGGCAAATCTGCAGCGGGGGGTGACATTCCAGGTCGATCAGAGTCAGATCTATAAGGCCAATATCCAGGTCTGCACGGCGCAGTCCTGCGTCTCGCGATTCAAGCTCACGGACGAGCTGATGAAGCTGTTCCGCAATGGGACCCAGGCGAGCTTCTCCTTCGGCGTCAATCCCCAGGGCGACGCCAAGCGCGACGTCCCCCTGGCCGGGTTCGGCGCCGCCGTGGACGCGCTGCAGAAGACGGGCTACTGAGCGGCATGGGACGAGGCGGGATTCCAAGACGCCGGAGGGCAGGCGGGGCCGCGGGCTTGCTCGCGACCCTGCTCGCCGGCCTCGCGCTCGGCGGGGCGACGCTGATCGGGACTGCAGGCGCCCAGACCGCCGCAACACCGCCCGCCTTTCCCACCCAGACCTTCAAATCCTGGGCGCTGGATTGCCTTGTCCCCAAGGCGGGCCCCAGTGCCGGCAAGCGGGTCTGCTTCATCCATCACGAGGCGCGGCCGCCGACGGACCCCAAGCATGTCGCTGCGCGGGCGGTGATCCGCCACACCGGGCCCGACCGCAAGCTCGTCCTGATCGTCGAGCTGCCGCCCAATACGGTCCAGGCCAGCGGCGCCTCGGCCGCCATCGATACCTCGCCGCCGGTTGCGATCCCTCTGGCCGGCTGCATCCAGCAATTCTGCTACGGGGCCCTCGAGCTGACCCCGGCGCTCCAGAACGCCATCAAGGTGGGGCAGCAGATGACCCTGGGCTTCACTCCCAAGGACTACGCCAAGCAGAGTGTGGCGGTGCCCCTGGCGGGGGTGACCGCGGCGCTGGCCGCCCTGGAGCAGACAGGCTCCTGACGGCCGGAATCCAGGCGGAAGCGGCCCCTGGCCGACGGCAATAGAAAGCGTCGCTTTACTCGACTCCTGAACTGACCGTAATCTGGCGCGACGCTGCGTGCGGCCACGCCCGGGTCGATTCGCGCGCAAAGTCCGGCGATCGACGCGCTGCCAGGGGTGAAGGGGCAAGCGGCGAGGTGCAAGGGGGTAGAGTGGCGGCAGTCAAGGGGAAGCGGCCCAGTTGGGTCGGGATGGTCGCTCCGGCCGGCGTCATGGTCCTTTTGGGCCTCCTGTCCTTCTCGGCCGGTGCCTTCGCCCAGGCGAATGTCAACCGGCTGCCCGGCGTCATCGACCGGCCGACGCCGTCGGTCAACCTGCCGCCGCCGCCCCGTCCGCTGCCGCCTCTGGTGGGGAAACCGACGCCGGCGACCGTGCCGAACGCCAATGCGCCGATCCCGACGCTGTCCCAGATCGTCTTCAGCGGCAATACGGTCGAATCGACCGCCCGCCTCGACAAGATCGCCGCCAGCTATCTCCACCGGAAGCTCACGGTCGGCGATCTGGCGCAGCTCAAATACGACATCACCCGGCTCTATTACGAGGACGGCTATATCCTCGTGCGGGTGGTGACGCCGCCCCAGGACCTCACCAAGGGCGTGCTGAAGATCGACATCTACGAGGCGAAGATCGAGAAGATCGAGAACAACAAGGGCATCGTCGCCCAGTTCATCGTCGACGGCATCACCTCGGAGATCACGCCGGGCTCGGTCTTCAACGAGACCGATGTCGAATCCATGGTGCGCGACCTCGACGATCTGCCGGGGGTGGCGGCGGCCGTCGACCTGAAGCCCGGGGCCCAGATCGGCACCACGGATCTCGATATCGCCCTCAAGCAGGTCAAGGATTTCCAGCAATCGGTCTCGGTCAACAATTACGGCTCGAAGCTGACCGGCCAGTGGCTGTTCAACGGCAATTTCCAGTACGGGAACCTGCTCGGCCTGGGCGAGCGCTACGTGCTGAACGTCACCGGCTCGAACGATACGCTCTTCACCATCCAGGGCGGCATCCAAACGCCCATCGGCCTACGCAACATCATCCTCGACACCAGCTATCTCTACAGCAACAGCGATATCGGCAATGCCTTCGCCACGCTGGGGCAGAACGGCCAGACCAAGGACTTCAAGGTCGGGCTCAGCAGCGCGCTGCTGAACACGGCGAAGCAGAAGATCTCCGTCCGGGCCGGACTCGACGTCCGCCACCTGGTCTCGCTGATCCTGAACGGCAGCGTCACCCAGTCGGACGACCAGATCCGCCAGTTCACCCTCGACGGCACCTATCTGCTGCGCCTGCAGGACACGACGCTCTTCGCCGATCTGCAGTACGCCCAGGGTTGCGAATGCCTGGGGGCCAGCCCCCAGGGCGATCCGAACGCCAGCGTCAAGGGCGGCGATCCCGCGGCCAGCATCTTCCGCGGCACCCTCTTCGTCCGGCAGAATCTCTGGACCGACGCCTCGCTCAAAGGCCTGCT
>DATFRE010000311.1:0-7776 GCA_035263545.1 Dongiaceae bacterium | reverse complement strand
GCAGTTGAAGGGCGGGCAAGAGGTGACGCTGACAGCCGGACAGGCCTTCTATGAAGGCCCCGACGATGTTCATATCGTCGACCGGAACGCGAGCAAGACCGAGCCGGCGAAATTCCTGGTGGTCTTGATCAAGAACAAGGGCGCTCCGGCGGTCGTGCCGGTCCAATGACTCTTGGATGGGAGCCTCGAGGCTTGACCCGGCCATGACGATTGGGTGAGAGTGCCGTCATGCAAGCGCTCGTCATCCGCCGCGTCAAATCCAAAGCCTCCGACATCGGGGGTATCGAGGATTCGCGCGCGGGCTGAGAGCCTTCGCAGACTGAATCGATGGACCCCGCCGGCAGGACGGGGTCTTTTCATTTCCGGGTCCCGCTCTCCGGCCATGACAGGAGAGAAGGACATGGACATGCGACAATTGGACGATCGATCGGCGCCGATCTCCGGGATCTGGCTGCCCCTGGTGACGCCCTTCCGGGAGGGGCGCCTGGATGAGCGCTCGCTCGTCCGGCTGCTGCGCCACTATCTGGGGCAGCCGGTGGATGGGCTGATCCTCGCGGCCACCACCGGCGAGGGGCTGACCCTCGACGAGGCGGAATCCGAGCGTCTCACAGCACTGGCCGCGGCGGAAGTCGCGGGCCGGCTTCCGTTCTATCTCGGCCTCTCAGGCAGCGATACCCGCAAGCTGGCGAAGACCCTGTCCCAGCGAGCCGCCTGGCCGGTCGAGGGCTACCTCATCGCCTGCCCCTACTATGTCAGGCCTTCCCAGGAAGGGCTCTATCGCCATTTCGCCGCGCTCGCTGAGGCAACCGACCGGCCGATCCTGATCTACAACATCCCCTATCGCACCGGGGTCAACATGACCAACGAGACCCTCCTGCGCCTGGCGGAGCTCCCCAACATCATCGGCCTCAAGGATTGCGCCGCGGACGCTGTCCAGTCCGCCGAGCTGTTGCGCTGGAAGCCCGCGGGCTTTTCCCTGCTCACCGGCGAGGACGCCCAGTTCCACGCGGCGCTGGCCCAGGGGCGGATGGCGGGATCCTCGCCACCGCGCATTTGCGAACGGAGGGCTTCGCCCGGCTCCGCGACCAGTTCCTGGCGGGGAACAATGTCGCAGCCCGTGAGATCTGGCATGGCCTGATCGATTTGATCCGCCTGCTCTTCGCCGAGCCGAACCCCGCGCCGGTCAAGTTCTGCCTCTGGCAGCAAGGGCTTATCGCTTCACCGGAGGTCCGCCTGCCAATGACGGAGGTGACCACGGCGCTGGCGGCCCGCCTCTCCACCGCACTGACATCCGCGGCAGCAGCATGAGCAAGACGACCGGCAGTACCGGGACGAGATTGAGCCCCCGATTTGGTTCCGCCTCGCCGTAAAGCCGGCGTTAGGAATCTGCGGCAAAGAATCCTCAAAAATGCCCTGGGAGCAGCGAGGGCTCATACCTACATGGCAGGCATCGCCACTATGCGAAAAGTGGCGAAGGCAGGAGGCCATGGAATGAAGGCGCATGTCGTTTATTTCGCCTTGAGCGTCGCGGTGCTGACGCTGACCGGATTAATTCATTTCGTTACGCGGCTCTCGTGATCGATCGCCGCCCTCTCTACCCGTCGCTGCGGTCCTCCCCTGCCGCAGCGGCGCGTCCGCGTGGTGCCCCCTTCCACGCGACGCCGGAGGGCCGTCGCCGGCGCCTCTAACCCAGGCGATGCCGGCGACGGATCTCTCCGGGGGATGCCGGTCGCTCCTCTCCCGATAACATTTGCGCTATGTTGCGAGCCGCTTCGTGACGACCCCGCCAGGGCCGTCGGTGGTATTGCGGTTTTTTAGGAAAGGGGCTGACGATGACGGCGTGGCGTGGCGTGTTTCCAGCGGTGACGACCAAGCTTCGGCAGGACGGGTCGATCGATTTGAAGGCGACCCAGGCGAGCCTCGACCGGCTGATCGTCAACGGCGTCTCGGGCGTGATCGTATTGCCGATGCTGGGCGAGAATGCCTCGCTGACGGCGGCCGAACGCGAGCAGGTCATCCGGGCGGCGAAGGAGGTTGTCGCCGGCCGCGTGCCGCTGCTCTCCGGGCTCGCGACCATCTCGACCGAGGATGCCACGGCCAGCGCCCGGCGCTTCGAATCTTTCGGGGCCGAGGGTCTGATGGTCTTCCCCAGCATCGCCTACAAGACCGATCCGCGGGAAACCGCCCAATGGTACAAGGCGATCGCCGAAGCCTGCGGCATCCCGATCATGATCTACAACAACCCCATCGCCTATGGCGTCGACGTGACCCCGGCGATCCTCAGCGATCTCGTGAAGGTACCCGGAATCGTCTGCATCAAAGAGGAGAGCGGGGACATCCGCCGCGTCACCGATCTCTATAACGAGCATGGCGATCGTTTCCAGGTCTTCTGCGGCGTCGACGACCTGCTGCTGGAGAGCGTGGCGCTCGGCGTCACCGGTTGGGTCTCCGGCATGACCAATGCCTGGCCCGCCGAATGCGTGGAGATCTTCGACCTCTGCCGTGCCGGCCGCTATGACGAGGCACGCGGCCTCTACCGCCTCATGACGCCGGCTTTCCATCTCGACACCCATATGAAGCTGGTCCAGTACATCAAGCTGGCCGAGCATCTCGCCTATGGCGCACCGGAATGGGTGCGCAGCCCCCGCCTGCCGTTGGAAGGGGCAGAACGGAGCCGGGTGACGGAGGTGATCAATGCGACCATCCGGGGCCTGGCCCGCCGGCGCAAGGCGGCCTGAGCCGGCGCAAGGGTTGCGGATCGCGCCTGACAGGCGCGAAAAAGAGGACCAGGCCGGCTGCAACCGACGGCACGGGTGAGGACTTCCTAGCACACCGCCGAGGAGACCCATGATTCTGCCCGGGCTGAGATTGCCATTCCTGAGGTTCTGCCTCCTGATCCTTTTCCTCGGCCTTGCCGGCGAGGCCGGGGCGCAGTCGGCAACGCCGCCCCCCGCCGGGCCACAGGTTCCGGCCGTCGACCCCGCCGCCCTCGACCATCTGATCCAGACCCTGCAGGACCCCAAGACGCGCGACCAATTCCTGGCGGATCTGAAGACGCTGCGGGCAGCTCAGCAAAAGATCGCCCCGCAGCCGATGGTGGCGGCTTTGCCGCGGGCGCTGGGCGCCGAGATACTGCAGGCCATGTCCGACGCCTTCGCCCGCTTCCGCGACGGGGTCGAGGAATTGCGCCAGAGCCTGGGTGATCCAGGCCGTCTCTGGGCCTGGCTGCGCGGGCAGGTCGAAGATCCCGGGCGCCGCGCGCTCCTCATCGAGTTCCTGTGGCAGCTCGCCCTGATCCTCGCCGGCGGCGTGCTCGCCGATTTGATCACCCGGAATTTCGTCCGCCGCGCACAAACGACTCTGCGTCCGCCGCTGAAGCCCCGCCTTCTTCGCCGCCTCGGGCTTCTGCTTGCCCATAACCTGCTGGAGCTGGCGCCGATCCTGGCCTTCGCCGCCGCGGCCTATCTCGTGGTCGCCATCGTCCAGCCCGGGGCAGCGGTTCGCCTCGCGCTGCTGGCCATCGTCAGCGCGGTGGTGATCGCGCGCACGGCCTTCGTTGTCTGTCGCGTGCTGCTCAGCCCGTTCGAACCCAGCCTGCGCCTCTTCCCGCTGGGTGCAGAGACCGCCGCCTATTTCTACGTCTGGGCGGTCCGGCTGATCTCCCTCGGCGTCTACGGCTATTTCGTGCTCCAGGTGGCCGTTCTCCTGGGCCTGCCGGAATCGGCCTATGAGCTCTGCCTCAAGATCCTGGGCCTGATCGCCGCCCTTCTCATGGCGGCGGTGATCCTGCAGAGCCGGGAGCCCGTCGCCAAGCTGATCCGGCGCGGCGCCCGGGATGGCGAAGGACGGCTGCACGGCTTGACGAAGCTGCGCCGCCAGCTCGCCCAGTCCTGGCATGTGCTGGCGCTCATTTATCTCGTGGCGGTTGATTTCACCTGGATGATGGATGTGCCGGGCGGCTTCGCCTATCTCTGGCGCGGCACCGGGCTCACCATCCTGATCCTGATCCTCGCCTGGCTGGCGCTCTCCCTTCTGCGCGCCGGGTATGAGAGGTTGTTCCTCGTCAACCGCGACCTCCTTGCCCGGTATCCCCTGCTGGATCAGCGGGCCAACCGCTATCTGCCCCTGATGCGGTCCGGGCTAGCGGCGCTGATCCGGATCGCCGCCTTTATTGCCATCCTCGATGCCTGGCGGGTCGATGTCGGTGCGATCCTGAATAGCGCCACCATGCACGAGATCACCGCCCGGATGGTGACGATCTTCCTGATGCTGGTCGCGGCCCTGGCGATCTGGGAGGTGGTCGACGCCTCGATCACCTTCTATCTCGAGCGCCAGGACGCAGACGGCAGGCAGATCCTGACCAGCTCGCGCGTGCGCACGCTTCTGCCGCTGGTGCGCAACGCGCTCTTGGTCGTCATCTCCCTCCTCGTCAGCCTCACCATCCTGTCGGAGCTCGGCGTCAATATCGCTCCGCTCCTGGCCGGCGCCGGGGTCGTCGGCCTTGCCGTCGGGTTCGGCGCCCAGACCCTGGTCAAGGATGTGATCACCGGCGCCTTCATCCTGTTCGAGGACACGGTTAATATCGGCGATGTCGTCACGGTCAACGGGGTGAGCGGTACGGTGACGGCCATGTCGATCCGTACCCTCAAGATCCGCGACGCCGACGGCACTCTCCACACCATCCCTTTCGGGACGCTCACGACCATCAGCAACATGTCGCGCGAATTCGGCTACTACTCCATCGATATCGGCGTCGACTATCGAGAGAGCACGGACAGGGTCGTGGCGGCGATGCGCGAGGTCTTCGAAGATCTCCGGGGCGATCCCGCCTATCGCGCCAATATCCTCGGCGGTCTCGATATCCTGGGCGTCGACCGCTTCACGGACAATGCCGTGCGCATCCGGGCCGGCATCAAGACGCGGGCGCTCAAGCAATGGGATGTGGGTCGCGAGTTCAACCGGCGAATCAAGATCAGGTTCGACGAGCTGGATATTCAATTCGCCCCGCCGCAGCGGCTGGTCTATGGAGCCCCGGCGGGACCGGCGACCCTGCCCGTCGCCGAGAAGCCGGCCGAGAAGGTGGCTTCCTGAGGGTTACTCTAGCCCCGCCTTCATGCGCTCCTTCATCTCGGCAAGGCCTTTGGCGAAGGAAATCTCCGGCCGCCATCCGAGATGGGCCTGGATGCGCGAGATATCCGCCAGCGTCGCATCGGAATCGCCGCCGCGCCGCGCCTCGTGGCGCTGGTCGGAGGAGATCATGTCGGCCAGTTCCTTGACCGAGACATTGGTGCCGCTGCCGACATTGTAGATCTCGCCATGGCGCTCGCTCTCGAAGGCCATGATGTTGGCGCGGGCCACGTCGCGGACATGGACGAAGTCGCGCCGCTGGGCGCCGGCCCCATGGATGATCAGCGTGTTGCCGTCGGTCCAGCGGCGCAGGAAGATCCCCATCACCAGGGCATAGTTGCCGGTCTGGGGCTGGCGCGGGCCATAGACGTTGAAATAGCGCAGCACCACCGCCGGCACGCCGAAATGGCGGTCGAACAGCAGGCAGTACTGCTCGCCGACCTGCTTGGTGAGGCCGTAGATGTTGAGAAACTCGGAGGGTGTCTCGTATTCGCGGTGGGGGGCCGGCTGATTGCCGTAGAAGGTGGAGGAGCCACTGTAGACGATCTTGCGCACACCCGCCTCGCGTGCTGCGATCAGGACGTTCTGGGTCCCCAACACATTGTCCCGGGTGCAGGTTTCGATGGTGTCGAAGGAAGGGATCACCCGTGACATCGCGGCGAGATGGAAGACGCCCGCAACGCCGGCCATGGCCTCGCGACAGGTGGCGAGATCGGCGACATCCCCCCGAAGAAACTCCGCCTCCGGGGCGACCCATTCCCGCCTTCCATAGACCAGGCTGTCCAGAACCCGAACCCGATAGCCTTTGGCAAGCAGGCCTTCGACCAGATGGCTGCCGATGAATCCGGCACCGCCGGTGACGAGGACGAGGGGCATGGAAAGAATCTCGTGAAATTGCCGGCGGAACATAGCAGGCGGTGCGGGGATGGGAAGTATCGCGTTTTGCTTGTGCGGCTTGCCCTCTGCCGGCCGTGGCCTGTAGATTCGGAGTCTTCGCGCCGCTGGAGAGGGGAATGTGAAGGCCGCCGGCGCGCCGGCCGGGTGAAACAACAGCATGAGCAGGGCGAGCCCGCGATGGGCCTGCTTCTGCCGAAAGTCGAAGAATTAGGTGTCAGAGCCCAAGATCGCCAAATTTGGAATCGGCGAGATCGTCAAGCACCGCATCTTCCCCTTCCGTGGGGTCATCTACGACGTCGATCCGGAATTCGCCAATACCGAGGAATGGTACAACTCCATCCCCGCCGAGGTGCGGCCCCGCAAGGACCAGCCCTTCTATCATCTGCTGGCCGAGAATGCGGAGACCACCTACACGGCCTATGTCTCGGAGCAGAATCTGCTGCCGGACGGCGAGAGCGGGCCGGTGCGCCATCCCCAGGTGAAGGAGCATTTCTGCGGCCTCAAGGGCGGCCGCTACGAGCCGCGCCGGCAAAGGGCGAACTAGGCGCGGGCGTGCTGTTCCGGGCCGAGGCCGCTCAGAAGCTGGAGTCGGCGGTGACCATGAAGCGGCAGCCGCAGATCGGGCAATAAACCACCTCCACCGAGTCGCTCTTGGCGGTGCCGGCGGCGATCTCCTGCTTCAGCGTGGCCTGGGCGCCGGCGATCAGCGCGGCGTGATCGCCACCCGCGGCGGCCGGCGTCTTGCAGGCGAGCGCAAAGGCCGCTTTGACGGGCTTCGGCATGGGCTGGAGGGAGAAGGCCGCCGCATTGCGAGTGCCGGCCAGGGTGCCGAGTGCCGCGGCCGCGCCACTGAAGGCGGTTCCGGTCAAGATCTGGCGACGGGTCAACATGATGCTTCTCCCGACTCGGGAAGCCAAAACCGGCTCGAGGATAGGCTTCCGCGATAGGGCGGGACTTGCAAAACTCGTCTGCCCGGTCATCGGATAGTTGTCGCCGGCAGGCCGCGAGCCCTGGGATTTCGGGATATCTGCCTTATTTGCGCTGCATTTGATTCGCCCGCTCGATTCCCCTAAGCCTAGCGGGACCGCCTTCGGAGCCTGGATATGGGTCAATACGACGCCCTTCTGCAGCCTTTCACCCTGAAGCATCTGACGCTTCGCAACCGCATCGTCAGCACCTCGCATGCGCCGGCCTATGCCGATGGCGGAATGCCGCGGGAGCGCTATCAGCTCTATCACGCCGAGAAGGCCAAGGGCGGCATCGCCATGACCATGTTCGGCGGCTCCTCGGTGGTCTCGCCGGATTGCCCCGCGACCTTTGGCCAGCTCGACGTCAGCGACGATCGCATCATCCCCCATTTCCGCGAGTTCTCGGAGCGCATCCATGGGCTGGGCGCGGCGCTCATGTGCCAGATCTCCCATATGGGCCGGCGCACCCGCTGGGATGCGGGCAACTGGCTGCCGCCCGTGGCCCCCTCGCCGGTGCGCGAGCCGGAGCACCGCTCCTTCCCCAAGGCCATGGAGGACTGGGACTTCGCCCGGATCATCCGCGATTTCGGCCAGGCGGCGCGGCGCTGCAAGGAGGGCGGCCTCGACGGCGCCGAGCTCTCCTTCCAGACGCTCCATCTGGTACCCCAGTTCTGGTCGCCCAGCGCCAACAAGCGCACCGACGACTATGGCGGCAGCCTCGACAACCGCATGCGCTTCAGCATGGAGGTCCTGGAGGAGGTGCGCCGGCAGGTCGGACCCGACT
>DATFRE010000310.1:0-14420 GCA_035263545.1 Dongiaceae bacterium | reverse complement strand
ATCGCCAGATCAACGAGGTGTCCTGAACCAATTCAAGACCTTGCCGGCCGCTGAGGGTAATTGGTCCGAAATTGGCTGGAATTCCGTCTCGCTCGACCCGCCTCTCGTCCTTTTCAGCCTCGACCGCGGCGCCTACAGCCTGAAGGCCTTCGAGGCAGCCGGCGTCTTCGCCATCAACATTCTGCGCGAGGACCAGGAAGCGGTTTCCATCGCCTTCGCCCGCGCCCTCTCCAACAAATGGGAGGGCGTGCGCACGGAGATCTGGCAGACCGGCTCCCCCATCCTGGTCGACGCCCTGGCGAGTTTCGACTGCGAGACCACCTCCATGCATGACGGCGGCGATCATGTGATCTTTGTCGGCCGCGTGCTCCGCCTGCGTGCCGGGGTCGATGGCCGGCCCCTTCTCTACTTCCGCGGCGCCTATCGCCAGATCAACGAGGTGTCCTGAACCAATTCGAGACCTCGCTGGCCGCTGAAGGCAATTGGTCCGGAATTGGCTGGCATTCCGTCCCGAATTGGTTGCCACTTCTTGCCGCGATGGAGGGGGGCGTGTAGGCTCGATTCATCGCGTTAGGCCGCCGGCGGCCGCAGAACCGGCACAGGGAGCAGGATATGAGCCAGGTGAAAAAGTGGGGGGACGAGGATTTCTGGGGTCTCGGCTATGAGTGGGACCCGCAGTGGCTGCTGACCGACAAGCAGAAGGATCTGCAGACGAAGCTCATCGAGCTTGCCCGCATCACGCTGCGCGACAACGCCGTCGAATCCGACAAGAAGCTGCTCTTCCCGCGCAAGAATTTCGAGGCGCTCGCCAAGCTCGGGCTGCTCGGCCTGATCGTGCCCAAGGAGCTGGGCGGCATGGGCGAGAACCATGTCTGCGCCGCCATGGTGGTGGAAACCATCGCACGCTACGGCTGCGCCAGCACGGCCATGTGCTACACCATGCATATCGGCGCCGTGGCGGCCGCGTGCCTCCGCTACCACAACAACGAGACCCTGAAGGGCATCCTCAGGCGGCTCGACAAGGACGTCTATATCGGCACCCTCTCCTACTCCGATCCGGAGACGGGGTCGCATTTCTGGTATCCGGTTTCCTCCGGCGCCGAGAAGGTCGATGGCGGCTGGAAGGTGCGCAAGAAGGCCTCCTGGACCACCTCCGGCGGCTTTGCCGACTGGTATATCGTCCAGACCACCAGCCCGGATTTCGGCGGCAATTACGCCGACCTCTCCTGCTGGCTGATCATGGGCAATGAGGTGAAGGCGGAGCCCTCCAAATGGGACGGTCTCGGCCTGCGCGGCAACCAGTCGGGCACGCTCGAGGTCGACAATGTCGTGATCCCGGCCGACCGCCTGGTCGGCCCCAAGGGCGACGGCGCCAACTCCAACGACGAATGCGTCGATCCCTTCTTCCTGCTCTGTTCTTCCTCCTGCTGGAACGGAATCTCCCTCGGCCTCATCGACATCGCCAAGCGCCACACCACCATGAAGAAGCATGTGGATGTGGGCATGCGGGTGGCGGACTACCCCACCATCCAGGACTATGTGGGCGAGGCGATCTCCGACACCAATGCCGCGCGCGCCATGGTCTTCCAGATGGCGCGCGCCATGGACGAGGCGACCAACAACTGCGACTGGTCGATCCACGGCGATCTCGCCAGGCTGCCCCGGGCCCAGTACCTGCACTGGATGTGGCAAGTGAAGTTCAATGCCGCGAAGAACGTTGCCCATGTGACCGACAAGATGCTGCATGCCTGTGGCGGCACGGGCTACAAGCCGGGCCTCGGCATCGAGCGCTATTTGCGCGACGGCAAGGCCGGCTGGGTCATGGGCCCGACCAACGAGGTGCTGCGCCAGTTCATCGGCAAGGCCTCGCTCCTCGGCTTCTCGAGCCTCGACTACTGGAACCAGGCGGTGAACGAGCGCGTGCTGAACAACGAGCTGAAGAAGCTCGACGGCGCGGCCAAGCGGGCTCTGGCCGAGAAGCTCATGAAGGAGGCGGCCGCCAGCAAGGCGGCGGAGTAGCGATCGCACCGCGCAACCAGAGATTTGGCGGCTCTTCGGGGGGAGAGGCTCGGTCGAGCCTCTCCCTTTGCTTTGGCCTGCTGCTGTCGGCGCTTGCCGGTGCCAGCCCGCCCGCCCGTGCCGATACCGCCTGGGCCCAGGCGACCTTCAAGCAGGCCGATGGACTGGCCGATGCCGGCCAGTACGAAGAGGCGCTTGCCCTCTATCAGCAGATCATCGCCCGCGAGCCCGCGGCCAAGCTCTCCTTCTGCCGCGCGGGCACGATGAGCGCTGCCATCGGCAATTTCCCCCAGGCCATCGACTACTACAAGACCTGCGAGCGGCTGTTGCCGGATGCCATCGAGCCCCGGGGCGAGCTGGTGAAGATCTATCAGATCACCGGCGATATCGCGGCCCGCGACCGGGAGCGAACCGGACTCATCAATCTTCACAAGACGACGACGAACAAGGAGACCAAAGCGGCCGATCATTATCTGCGCGACATCTTCGCCGTTGGCGATCTGAACATCGCGGTCTGGGAATATTTCGACCTCATCGGTGCCTGGCCCTCGCGCTACCGCTTCTTCGTGCTGGGCGATCAGGGCCAGACCCTCTACACCCTCGCCCTCAGCTCTTCGACCGCCGCCAATGCCAATGCGGTGAAGCTGCTCGGCCATGCCACCAAGGACTGGGTCTTCCACCTCGATCTCGAAAGCGGATCCACGGTGACCACCCTCAAGGTCTTCGAGGGCGAGCCTGCCTATGACAACATAAAGCCGCTGGTCATCGCCGCCATCCGCCAGCAGGAGACGGCGAAGACGACGCCCTGAAGGGACCCTCTCCCGCGCTTTGATGCGGGAGAGGGAAAACAATCACACCGGCAGCCCGTTTTCGAAGCAGTAGTAGAGCCGCTGATACCCGGCGCGGAAATCGAGGACGCGGGGTTTGACCGCTTCGGGTGCGGCACCCTCGACCAGGACCTCGCTGATGAAATCGGCGATCCGGGCCATCTCCGGCTCCTTCATGCCGAGGCGGGTGACCTCGATGGTCCCGATGCGCAGCCCGCTCGGATAGTCCCAGTCCTCCGGCTTGTCCTGAGGCAGCAGGTTCTTGTTGACGATGATGTTCGCCCGCTCGAGCTTCTGCGCCGCGGCGAGGCCGCGGCCGAAGCGGCCGACATCGGCGATCGCCTGGTGGCTGCGGGTGAATCCCTTGGCCGCCCCCAGCATGGGAATGCCGCGGTCCTGCAAGGCCCGGGCCAGCGCCTGGGCGTTGCGCACGATCTGGGCCATATAGGCCGCGCCGAAGGCGAGGGCCTCCGCCGTCGCGAGCGCCAGCGCCGCAACGCGATTCACCTGATGGGTCGCCGCCCAGACCGGGAAGACCGCAGTGGTCACAGGCTCGGTCAGCGCCGGATCGTCCCACAGGATGATGCCCGATTGCGGGCCGCTGAAGGTCTTGCCCGCCGAGCCGGTCAAAATATCGGCGCCTTCGCGCAGGGGGTCCTGGAATTGGCCGCCGCCGATGAGCCCGACCTGATGGGCGCCATCGAAGAAGAGCCGCCCGCCCCATTCGGCGATGACCTCCTTCATCTCGCGAACCGGCAGCGGGAAGAGCGTCATGGAGAGGCCAAGCGTGACGAGCTTCGGGCGCACCAGCGGCGCCAGCTTGCGGAAAGCCTCGAGATCGACCTCGAGCGCGCCCGCATCGAAGGGAATGTCGACGATCTTCAAGCCGCGGACGCCAGCCGGGCCGATCTCCCGGTTGGAGCTGTGGCCGCCGAAGGGCTGGGCCACGCTCATGATGACATCGCCCGGATCGCTCAGCGCCGTATAGGCCACCGCATTGCCGATCATGCTGGCGCACATCCGGTGATCGGCGTAGCGGCAGCGGAAGTACTTCTTCATCAGCTCGACGGCTAGCGCCTCGACTTCGTCGATATGGCGGGTTCCGGCGAACCAGCGATTGACCGGCCCGATATGGCCTTCCGCCGCGCGGGTCCCGATCTCCGAGGCCAGGAGGGCGCGGACTCCCGGGCTGGTGGGTGCCTCGGGCGCCAGCAGATTGATGCATTGCTCGCCGCGCCAGAGCCGGTTGCGCTCCACCGCCGCGACAACCTCGCGGCCCACCGCCGCGGCATCGAGGGTCTCGATCAGCGCCCGGGCCTTGCCGAGTGCCTCCTTGTCATGCACCTCGAAGGAATTGTCGTAGATCCCTGCCCCGTCGCCCTGCATCGCCGCCTCCTGTTGCCTCGCACCCAGGCTAGCCCATGCGGCACCGGAACGGATTTCGTTGTGATGATCAATTATCTCCAATTATGCTGGCCGGGACGTCGTTTTCAGAAATCCGCGAGAACGATATGGCCTCAAGACGAAAGATTCTTCCCGAGACCCCGGCCGAACCGCCTGCCGCCCTCGAAGCCATCGACCGCAAGATCCTGGCCCTGCTGCAGGAGGACAACCAGATCACCAACCAGGCGCTGGCGGAGCGGGTCGGCATCTCGCCGCCGCCCTGCCACCGCCGGGTGCGGCGCCTGCGCGAGGAAGCGATCATCGCCCGCGACGTGTCGCTGGTGGATCCGGTCAAGGTCGGGCGCTCCCTGATCGTCTTCGCTGCGATCGCGCTGGAGCGCCAGCGCGAGGACCTGCTGGAGAATTTCGAGCGCAAGATGATGCGCTGCCCCGAGGTGATGCAGTGCTACTTCGTCTCCGGGGATGCGGACTATCTCGTGGTCGTCAGCGTCGGCGACATGGCGGAGTACAACGACTTCGCCCGGCGCGTTTTCGCCAATGAGCCCACCATCCGCATGTTCCGCTCCAGCTTCTGCCTGGCGCGGGTGAAGTACGACACGAAGATCCCGGTGAGGTGACGGGGTCAGCCCCACACCTTCCCCGCCGTGTCAACGATCATGGCGAGCTTCGCCCATTGCTCCTCCTCGGCCAGGAGATTGCCCTCCTCGGTCGAGGCGAAGCCGCATTGCGGGCTGAGGCAGAGCTGGTCCATCGCGACATAGCGCGCCGCTTCGTCGATGCGCCGGCGGATATCGTCGGGGTTCTCCAATGTCCCGCTCTTGGAGGTGACGAGGCCCAGCACGACACGCTGCCCGCCCGGCTTCACGAAGCGCAGCGGCTCGAAGCCGCCGGCGCGCGCGGTATCGTATTCCAGGAAGAAGCCATCGACGCCGACGCTGCCGAAGAGCGTCTGGGCCACCGGCTCGTAGCCGCCCTCGGCGATCCAGGTGGAGCGGAAATTCCCGCGGCAGATATGCATGGTGACGCGCATATCCGCCGGCCGCCCGGCAATGGCATGATTGATCATGCCGGCATAGATTGCCGGCAGTGTGGCGGGATCTTCGCCGCGGGCGCGCACCTGCGCGCGCTGCTCCTCCGAGCAGAGATAGGCCCAGACCGTGTCGTCGAGCTGCAGATAGCGGCAGCCCGCCTCGGCGAAGGCGCGCACGACCTGGCGATAGGTCTCCGCCAGATCGGCGAAGAAGCCCTCCATCTCGGGATAGACCGCCTTATCGATGGCCTGACGCCCGCCGCGAAAATGCAGAACGCTGGGGCTGGGGATGGTCATCTTCGCCACCAGCTTGGTGTTGGCGGCGAGGAAGCGGTAATGCCCCAGCATGGGATGGCCGGCAAATCCCAGCTTATCCACGACCCGCACGGCGCGCGGCTTGGTCTGGGTGCCGTGAAACTGGATTCCGTGCTCGGCCTCGTAGCCTTCGACACCTTTGAGCCCCTCGAGGAAATCGAAATGCCACCAGGCGCGGCGGAACTCGCCGTCGGTCGCGGCCTCGAGACCGACCTGCTCCTGCCGGGCGATGATCTTGCGGATCTCCCTGTCCTCCACCTCGCGGAGCCCTTCGGCGGAGATCTCGCTGGCCTGGCGCCGAGCGCGCGCCTCCTTCAGAGGCTGGGTGCGCAGCAGGCTCCCTACCATATCGGCCCGGAAGGGCGGCATTGCGGCCATGGGTGCCTCCTTTCACCGGCAGAGGAGATAGCAGGACTTCCGCATTGTGCCAGACGCCGATGTCGTCGAGCAACGCAGCGGCGCAGATCCGTCACGATCGTGCGATTGACTCGACCGCCTCGCTCCGCTGTGATTGACGGGTTTGCAAATGCGTCGCCGCTCTCAAGGCATCCAATCCTAAGGAGCTGTCCATGAGCAGTACTCAGCAGACAAGCGACATGAAGCTCGAGATCGTCGTCATTCCCGTCTCGGATGTCGATCGTGCCAAGCGCTTCTATGGCGGACTGGGTTGGCGGCTCGACGCCGATTACACCTCCGGCGACGACTATCGCGTCATCCAGTTCACCCCGCCGGGTTCCGGCTGCTCCGTCATCTTCGGCAAGAACGTCACGGGGGCGGTCCCCGGCTCCGTCCAAGGCGTGTACCTGATCGTCTCCGATATCGAGGCGGCCCGGGCCGAGTTGCTCGGTCGCGGCGTCGAGGTCAGCGAGGTGTTCCACGACTCTGCCGGCGTCTATGCCGGGCCGGACGAGCCCTATCTCTTTGGGCGGGTCCGGGTCGCCGGACGGGACCCCGATCGGCACAGCTACCGCTCCTTCGCCTCGTTCCGCGACCCGGACGGCAATGGCTGGCTGTTCCAGGAGATCACCGCGCGATTGCCGGGACGCGTGGATGCGAACAGCACCACCTACGCCTCCGTGGCCGACCTCGCAGCGGCGATGCGCCGGGCAGAGACCGCGCATGGCGAGCATGAGAAGAAGCTCGGCCATCGCGACGAGAACTTGCCGGAATGGTATGCCGACTACATGGTTCGGGAGCAGGCCGGCAAGGATCTGCCGTCATGAGCGGCGGCCAAGACGTGTGATCGTCACCACATTTCCCCACAGTGTGCGCGTCATCGAGCACACGCTGATACCGCTGAAGGACGGAACGAGGCTGGCGGCGCGCATCTGGCTGCCGGAGGATGCCGAACGAAACCCCGTTCCCGCGATCCTGGAGTATCTCCCCTATCGCAAGCGCGACGGGACTTACGAGCGGGATGCGCGGACGCATCCCTATCTGGCCGGCCACGGCTATGCCTGCATTCGCGTCGACATTCGCGGCAGCGGCGAGTCCACAGGCTTGCTGTTCGACGAGTATGCAAGCCAGGAACAGGACGACGGGGTGGAGCTGATAGCCTGGCTTTCGGCGCAGCCCTGGTGCAGCAGCGCCGTGGGGATGATGGGGATCTCCTGGGGCGGGTTCAATTCGCTTCAGATTGCCGCGCGCCGGCCTCCGGCGCTGAAGGCCATCGTAACCATATGCTCGACGGATGATCGGTACGCCGACGATGCCCATTACATGGGAGGCACGCTTCTCACCGCCGGACCCGAATGGGCCTCCTTCTTCTTCGGCTCGATGTGCCTGCCGCCTGACCCGCTGCTCGTCGGCGATGCCTGGCGGGCGATGTGGCTGGAGCGCGTTGAGAAGGTGCCGCTGTTCTTCGAGACCTGGCTGCAGCACCAGCGGCGCGATGCCTATTGGAAGCACGGCTCGGTCTGCGAGGACTATGGCGCGATCCAATGCCCGGTCTATGCCGTCGGCGGCTGGACGGATGCCTATAAGAATGCGATTCCGCGCCTGCTGGAAGGGCTGACGGTCCCGCGCAAGGGCCTCATCGGCCCCTGGGCGCATGCCTATCCGCATTTCGCTCGTCCGGGCCCACAGATCGGCTTCCTGCAGGAGATGTTGCGGTGGTGGGATCATTGGCTGAAGGGCATCGATACCGGCGTGATGGACGAACCCATGCTGCGCGCCTGGATGACGGAGAGCGTCAGGCCCGCGACCCATCACGAGGAGCTGCCCGGGCGCTGGGTCGCTGAGCCGTCATGGCCGCCGCCGGGCGTAGCACCCCTGCGGCTGTTCCTGACGGATCAGGGACTGCGAAACGAAGCCCTGCCTTTGACGGCGCGCGCCCTCTGCTCGCCTGAGACCCTCGGCAGATGTTCCGGCAACTGGGTTCCCTTCGGCCTGGGGCATGATCTGGCGGGCAACCAGCAGGAAGACGATGCGCGCTCGCTGGTTTTCGAGACGCCGCCCCTCGAGTCCGCGATCGAGATCCTCGGCGCAGCGGTCGTGACGCTCGATATCGCCTCCGACCGGCCGATTGCGAATCTCGTGGCGCGACTGTGCGATGTGCACCCCTCCGGTGAATCGCTGCGTGTCAGCTATGGCGTGCTCAACCTCGCCCATCGCGACAGCCACGAGACGCCGGCGTTCCTGGTGACGGGAAAGCGCTACCGCGTACATATCAAGCTCAACGATGCAGGCTCGGTCTTCCCGGCCGGCCACAAAGTGAGGCTCGCACTCTCCACCGCCTACTGGCCGATCATCTGGCCCAGCCCCGAAAGGGCGACGCTGCAGATCTTCGAGGGCATGCTCGACCTGCCGCTGCGGCCGCCTTCGGCCCTTGACGCAGCGCTGCGGGCCCTGCCCGGGCCGGAATCCGCGCCACCCGAGAAGCCGGTGATGAGCCGTCGCGGCGATATGCGGGTCGAGCGCATCGAGCGCCTTGGCCTGGAATTGGGCAGCGAGTGGATATCCCGTTTCCATATCGAGGAGGATGACCCGCTCAGTGCCGTGGTCGAGCTGGGACGAACCCTGACGATGTCACGGGACGCCTGGCGGGTCCGCATCGAAACCTCGATGCGGCTGTCATGCACGCGCGACGCCTTCCGGCTCGAAGGAAGCCTCCGCGCCCGCGAAGATACCAGCGAAGTCTGTCATCGCGAATGGGATCGCACCATTCCGCGCGATTTCATGTGACGATCCGCTAGGAGCGCGGCTTCAGCTTCTCCGGATCGTAGAAGGGAAAGCGCACCACGACAGCGGGGATGCGCTTCTGATGGCCGTCGAGCTTGCCCACCTCGACCTCGGTGCCGAGCCCGGCATAGGCGGCGTCCATGCGGCAGAGCGCGATGTTCTTCTTCAGGATCGGCGAGCGGGTGGCGCTGGTGATCGTGCCCACCTGGGCGCGGCCGAGATGGACGCAATCCCCCTTCCCCGCCGTCTCATTGCCGTTCAGCTCCAAGCCCACGAGCTGATAGCGGGGATGTGCCTTGCGGCGCAGCACCGCCTCGCGGCCGATGAACTCCTCATTGCCCTTGACCGCGACGGTGAAGCCGATGCCGGCCTCGAAGGGATCGGTCTGGTCGCTGAACTCGTAGCCCGCGAAGATGAGCCCGGCCTCGATCCGGAGCATGTCGAGGGCTTCGAGCCCCAGCGGCACCAGGCCATGGGGCTGGCCCGCCTCGAAGACCGCGTCCCAGACGGCAGTGGCATCCTTGGGATGGCAGAAGATCTCGTAGCCGAGCTCGCCGGTATAGCCGGTCCGCGAAACCACCACGGGAATGCCGTTATGGTCGCCGATCCGCCCGATGGTGAAATGGAACCACTGGATCTCCGTCAGGCTCGGCCGCGCCGGCGGTGTCCAGACGATTCCCTTCAGCAGGTCGCGGCTCTTCGGCCCCTGGACCGCGATGTTGCAGAGCTGGTCGGTGGAGGATTTGACCCAGGCCTTGAGGCCGCGGGCCGCCGCCTGGTCGCGCAGCCACTTCCCGGTGAACTCGTCGCCGCTGACGAGGCGGTAGCGATCGGCGCCCATGCGGAAGGCGACGGCATCGTCGAGCATGCCGCCGTTCTCGTAGCAGAGCGCCGTATAAGCCGCCTGGCCTTCCGCCAGGCGGCGCATGTTGCGGGTGCAGGCGATCTGCATCAGCGTCTCGGCATCGGGCCCCAGCACCTCGAACTTGCGCAAGGGCGAGAGGTCCGTCGCCACCACCCCCTCGCGGCAAGCGTAGTATTCGTCCACGGCGCCGTGATTGTTGAACTTGGTCGGCAGCCAGTAGCCGCGATATTCGGTGAAATTGCGGGTGAGCGCCGAGGTCCTCGGATGAAAGGGCGTCTCGCGGGTCAATTTGGCCTCTGAGTCGGGTGTCATGCGGTAAGCGATCGCGCGCGAAAAATCGTTAGCGGCCGGATAGACACGGACGTGGATATCGGTGGGATTCCAGGCATTGGTGGCATCGATATCGTCGGGACACGCCGTCGAGGCGCAGACCAGATCGGTCGTAGCGCGGAACAGCACATAGTCGCCGGGCCGCGACCACGGGTCGTCGAGGAAGATCGCATTCGCTGCGCCGATACCGGTGTTGTAGAAGAGATTGATGCAGGGCCAGCCGCGCTGACCCTCGACGCCGTAAGGGGCGAGCGCCGTGCTGAAATTGTCCGAGCAATTGGCATGGCCCGGATAGCCCTGGTCCTCGTAGAACTTCGCCGTGCAGGCGAGGCCAAAGGCGTCATGGCGTCCGACGGTGTCGCGCACCAGCTCCAGCATCGGCTGGAGGTCGACATTGAAGAATTTCGAGAACAGGCCGGGGCCGGGATAGACGAGGCCCGTGAGCGTCCGCGTCGCCGTCATGTCGAAGCTGCGTTGGCGGCCCTGCTGGAGCAGGCGGGCGTCGAAGGCGAGGAAATCGGAGCATTGCCGCCCGGCGACGTCGATGATCTGGATGTACTCCCCCGCCTTCACTTCATAGGCCTGGCCGGTGGCCCGCTCGATATGCCGCTCGAACTTCGGCTCCGCCAAAGGTTCGGGCAGCGGCGGCGTCTCCTGGATCAGGGGATTGGCACGCCGGACCACGGCGACGATATCGGTCGGCGGCAATTCGCCCTCGACGCCCATCGCCGCGCCGGAGGCATGGATGATCGCGATGACATCGCGCGCCGCCACCGCACCGATCGTCTCTCCCGGAAGGGAATCGTGCTGGAAGAGATCGACCGCCTTGGCGATCCCGCGCGGCAAGCCGCGGGCCCTCAGCGATGCCGCCACCGCTTGCGCCGCGGCGTCGCGCCCTGCCAGCAGGCGGTTGATGTCCAAGGCGGCGCCTTCTGCCCGGAGCCCGAGCGCTGCGGCATCTTCATGGCCAGCGGGAGCGAAGACCACGAGCTCGGCGCGCTGGCGGCCCTCGAGATCGGTGATCTCGAGGCGGTCGCCGGCAAAAAGGGCGAGCACCACCGCCCCGCCGCCGGCGATGCGATAGCGCTCCACCCCCGGCTCGAACCGGGGAAGGCCGGGCTGGATCAATCGCGGCCGGTTCGCCAGCGCCAGGTTCATTGCGTTCTCTCCGCGTGAGGCCGGCGGTAGTGTGGAGGATCACTCCCTCGGCGGCAAGCAGTGCCAGCCTACCTCTCCTGGTTGCATCGATCATCCAGCTGCGTCCGGCAAGAGACTGAAATTTTTGGTTGTTCGTGCGGATGGACGTTGCCGCCCTGAACGGCCCGCACCCCGGGGATTCTGAGGCCCCGACAACGCGGCTGTCACATTTCGGGAATAGCCTGGGGGCGGGCCCCATGAGACCCTTTCCACCTTGCACCCCCAATCATTCCGGATGGCTCCGATGAACCAGATGACAACCTTGGCGAGCACCTCGCGCCGCAGCCTGCTTCGCGTCCTCGCCGGCGCGCCTCTTATTCCCGTCCTCGTCTTTGCTCACCGGATCCACCGCCGAGGCCGGCACCGGCGGGGCGCCCGTGGCGGCGGATTTCATCGGCATGACGGCGCCAGAGACGGCCGCCGCCCGGGCCACCACCAGCATGGGCTCGAGCCTGGAGGTGACCTATGCCGATGGCACCAAGCAGACCTTCAAGCTGGGATATCAGCCTCTGTTCCTGACCGGCGATGAGATGCCGGACGGTAAGGGCGGCACGACGCCGGCCGGTGGCTATTACGACGCCGAGGGCAAGCCCATCCTCGACAGCGCGGCCACCCCGCCCACCCCGCTCTATTCCGACGCGCCGGATGGCTACAGCCTTCTTTCGCTTCCCGGCGCCAGCGTGGCGGGCGTGACCGGCAACACAGTCTTCGCCGTGGTGCAGTTCGAATACACCACCCGCGACGCCAAGGATCAGAGCCTCTATGGCCGCCTGCCCGCGCAGATCGCCGTGCTCACCCTCGACCAGGACAAGCAGAGCGGCGCGCTCAAGCTGGTGAAATACGCGCCCGTCGATGCCGCGGAGGCCCATGGGCTCTGGACCACCTGCGGGGCCAGCCTCTCTCCCTGGAACACCTATCTCTCCAGCGAGGAATATGAGCCGGATGCCACCAAGGCCGCGGCGGACGACACCTTCAAGGCCTTCAGCCAGCCTTTCTACGGCGATCCGGCGAAGGCCAACCCCTATCACTACGGCCATCTGCCGGAGGTCGCCGTCGGTGCCGGCGGCACGGGCAAGCTGACCAAGCATTACAATCTCGGCCGCATCTCCCACGAGCTGGTTCAGGTCATGCCCGACCAGCGCACGGTCATCATGGGCGACGACGCCACCAATGGCGGGCTCTTCCTGTTCATCGCCGATAAGCCCGCCGATCTCTCCGCTGGCACGCTCTATGTCGCCAAGGTCGCCCAGCAGCCGGGTGCCGCCATCGACAAGGGCGGCGTCTTCGACCTGAGCTGGATTCCCCTCGGCCATGCCACGAGCGAGTAGATCAAGCAGCTCGCCGATACGCTGAAGGCCGCCGACATCGTCGATGTGAAGACCAAGGATCCGGCAGATCCCAGCTACACCGAGATCCGCTATTCCGGCAAGGCGCAGTGGGTGAAGTTCCAGCCGGGCATGGAGAAGGCCGCTGCCTTCCTCGAGACCCATCGCTGGGCGCCGACCGTCGGCGGCACGCTGACCTTCAGCAAGCTCGAGGGCGTCACCGTCAACGCCAAGGACAAGATTGCCTATATGGCCATGTCCTACATCTACAAATCCATGAGCGACGGCAAGAGCGGCATCAAGGTCGATGCCATCAATGCTGGGGCTGTCTATCAGCTGCCGCTGAAGGACGGCCAGAGCGACAGCAGCGGCAAGGCGATCGACAGCACCTGGGTCCCCGTCCATATGACCACGGTGCCGGCGCTGGTCGGTCGCGACCTCAAGGAGCCCGATGCCCTGGGCAACACGGCCGACATCGATCTCATCGCCAATCCTGACAACCTCAAATTCTCGGAGCGGCTCAGGGTCCTCCTCATCGGCGAGGACAGCGGCAACCACGTCAACAACTTCCTCTGGGCCTACAATGTCGACAGCGGCAAGCTCGCTCGCCTGATGTCATGCCCGGCGGGAGCAGAGTCCACCGGGCTGCAGGCCGTCGATGATCTCAACGGCTTCATGTACATCATGAGCAACTTCCAGCATGCCGGCGATTGGGAGAAAGGCCTGCATGACAAGGTGAAGGCCGAGCTCGCGCCGCTGATCGACCAGAACTACCGCAACCGCCGCGCCGCCGCGGTGGGCTACATCCACGGCCTTCCGCCGACGGCATAGGGCGGGCGCCTAGAGCCCCTCTCCCGCTCTTCGAAGCGGGAGAGGGAGTGCCGGCGCGCAGCGGCAGCGCCAGGTAAGGGTCTGACATGTCCGATGCTTGAACGACCCTCACCCCCCATCGCTTCGCGATGGGTCCCCCTCTCCCGCTTCAAAGCGCGGGAGAGGGAAAGCTTCGCATCGCCTTCGCGAGATCCGCAGCCGCCGCGCGATACTCCTTCGTGAGCCTAGCCACCAGCTCGCCGACGTTCGGAACATCGTCGATGCTGCCCACGCCCTGGCCTGCGCTCCAGATGTCGCGCCAGGCGGCGGGCTTGTCGGCGGAGCTGCGATAGCTGCCGCCGGGTGCGGTGGCGGCGACGGCCGAAAGCTCGATCCCGGCGCGCTCGATGCTGGGGCCGAGATAATTGCCGCTGACGCCGGTGAAATGCGGCGTATAGACCACATGCTTGGCCGCGCAATCCACCAGCATCTGCTTGTAGGCGGCGCTCGCATTGGCCTCCGCCGTCGCGATGAAGCGTGTGCCGATATAGGCGAGATCGGCGCCCATGGCCTGGGCCGCGAGCACCGCGCGGCCGTCGGCGATGGCGCCGGCGAGGAGAATGGTGCCCGGAAAGAAGCGCCGCACCTCCGCCAGCAGCGCGAAGGGGCTCAGCGTCCCGGCATGGCCGCCGGCGCCCGCGCAGACCAGGATCAGCCCGTCGACCCCGTGCTCCGCCGCCTTCTCCGCATGGCGCAAGGTCGTGACGTCGTGGAAGACGAGCCCGCCATAGCCATGGACGCCCGCGACGATCTCTCCCGGCGCCTGCAGGCTGGTGATGACGAGGGGCACCTCGGCGCGGATGCAGATCTCCGTGTCGTGCGCCAGCCGGCGGTTGGCCTTGTTGACGATCAGATTGACACCGAAGGGTGCCGCCTTCGGATCGTCCGCCAGCGCCGCGCGGATCTCCGCGATCCAGCGCGCCAGCTCTTCTTCCGGCCGGGCGTTCAGCGAGGGAAAGCAGCCGAGGATTCCCGCCTTGCATTGGGCGATGACCAGCGCCGGCGAGGAGACGATGAACATGGGCGCGCCCACCACCGGCAGCGCCAGGCAGCCGGCG
>DATFRE010000309.1:0-10806 GCA_035263545.1 Dongiaceae bacterium | reverse complement strand
CTTCACGGTGTTCCTGCCGCAATTCGAGCCGGCCTTCATCGGCGCTACCCCGCACGGGCGCTGATCGTCATCAATTCGTCATATAACTGTCGTACTCAGGTCGCGATACTGGCGCTAGCTCTTCATCCGGCGGTCTTGGGGGTCAGCGGCCGCGACCTCCCCAGCTGACCGCCATCATGGCGCGGGAGCCGCGGTTTTATGACGACAGAGCATACGGTCAAGAGTTTCGATGAAGAGTTGAAGCGGCTCGGCGACATGGTCGCCCAGATGGGCGGTCTCGCCGAGGCGCAGCTCCAGGCCGCCATCGAATCCCTCGTCAGCCGCGATGCCGAGCAGGCCGCCCGCGTCGTCCAGAGCGATGCGCGCATCGATCAGCTGGAGCGCCAGATCAGCACCCAGACCGTGCGCATGCTGGCGCTGAGACAGCCGATGGCGGTGGATCTGCGCGAGATCGTCGCCGCCCTCAAGATCTCCAGCGATATCGAGCGCATCGGCGACTACTCCGCCAATGTCGCCAAGCGCGCCATCGCACTGACCCAGAGCCCGCCGATGCGTCCCGTGGGCGGCATCGCCCGCATGGGCCGGCTGGTGCAGCAGATCATCAAGGACATCCTGGACGCCTATGGCGCCCATGACGCCGACAAGGCCGTCGCCGCCTGGAAACGGGACCAGGAGGTCGACGACATGTACAACAGCCTGTTCCGCGAGCTTCTCACCTACATGATGGAGGATCCGCGCAATATCGGGCCCTCCACCCATCTGATCTTCATCGCCAAGAACATCGAGCGCATGGGCGATCACGCGACCAACATCGCGGAGATCATCCATTTCCTGGTCCGCGGCGAGGATATCACCGAGGCGCGGCCGAAGAGCGACAAGACGAGCTTCGCGGTGGTGACACCGCCGGAGGAAACGGTATGAAGCAGGCTCCCTTGGTTCTGGTGGTCGAGGACGAGGCGGCGCTGGTCACGCTGCTTCGCTACAACCTGGAACGCGAAGGCTTCCGGGTCGCCGAGGCGCGTGACGGCGAAGAGGCGATGCTGCAGATCGCCGAGCAGATGCCCGATCTCGTGGTGCTCGACTGGATGCTGCCGCTGATGTCGGGGATCGAGGTTTGCCGGCAGCTGCGCCGCCTGCCCGAGACGCGGCGCCTGCCCATCGTCATGCTGACGGCCCGCGGCGAGGAAGGCGACAAGCTGCGCGGCCTCGATGCCGGCGCCGATGACTACGTCACCAAGCCCTTCTCGCCCAGCGAGCTGATCGCGCGGCTGCGCGCCGTGCTGCGCCGCTCGCGGCCCGAGCGTGACGGGGAGACCCTGCAATACCAGGATCTGGTGATGGATCTCGCCTCGCATCGGGTCCGGCGCAACGGGCGCGAGGTGCATCTGGGCCCGACCGAATTCCGCCTGCTGCGCCATCTCATGGAGAACCAGGGCCGCGTCTTCAGCCGCGAGCAGCTGCTCGACATGGTCTGGGGCCGCGACGTCTATGTCGAGCCGCGCACCGTAGATGTGCATATCCGGCGCCTGCGCAAGGCGATCAATGCGGATGAGGAGACCGACCTGATCCGCACCGTGCGCGCCGCCGGTTACGCCCTCGATCTGGCGGAGTAGCGGGCCTCTCTTTTCAGGCCGGCTGCAGCAACACCTGATCGCTGATCAGCGCCGGCGCCCAGCGCGCAAGCCGCCATCCCGCATTTCCCGCCAAGGCCGTGAAGACATCGATACCCCGCGGCACGAGCTTGAAGCGCGCACTTGCGAGCGAACGGCGCGTCAGCTCGTCGGCCCGGGTCACCGAGCCGGCGACGAAGGAAGCATCGCCCTCGCGCAAGGCCGCGAGATTGGCCGCCACCGCCGCATCGGATCCATAGTCGAACAGCCCACCCTCCGAGGAGGCGGCGATGACCGCAGGATCGGGGAGATCGCGGAGCAGTTGCTGCAGGACCGCCGTCTCGTTCCAGTCATAGGCGAAATGCCGGAAGCCGATCTCGAGCCCAGCCAGCGGGCCGCCCGCGGCCTGAAGCGCCGCCAGGGCCGAAGCGCCGAAACGCGGTCCCTTATCGTCGAGGTCGAGCACATGGATGGCGACCGGCCGGGCCAGCAGACGAGGCGCGGCGGCGCGCAGAAGGATCAGGGCATTGAGGCTGTCCATCGCGGGACCGCCGGCGATATTGACCAAATGCAGTGCCGCACCCGGCCGCTCCTGCACTGCCGTCAGCGCCTCGGCGATGAGCTCCGCCGTTTGCTGCAGGCGAAGGCGCATGGAGGTCACCATGGCGGAAGCGCCGATCCGGCGGTCGATGGGATGATCGAAGGGTGGGACCAGGTTCTCGGCGCCGAGCTTGAGGGCATAGGTCGTGAGGCCGCCGAGATAGCTTGCCTCCGGCTTTACCAGGGCACGGACGAGCAGGGAACGCCGCGCCAGCAGACGCAACATCACCGGAATCAGGAAGGCCGGCAGGCGATTCCGCCGGACTTCCGCGAAATGCGCGCGGCGCAAGGCTTCGACCCCCTCGGCGCTTCTGTCCACGCGGAAGGCCGGATTGGTGACATCGATGACCGGAAGCTCATGACCGTCTGGGGCCGGCGCATAGGCGACACCGGGGCGGCGGACGAAGCTCGAAGCGGCGGGTCGCATCCTGCGGTCCTCCCTTCCACCAGATGTGAATCGAACGCCCTCAGCCGAGCAGACGCTGCAGGCGCTGTGCCGCGGCGGCGTGGAAGGGGTCGAGCACCAGCAGGCCGCCCTGGCTGCGGCCATGCGGGAACGCTCCGCTCAGCAGGATCCGGCATCCCGCGGCGCGGACCGTTTCCAGGAGCAGCGCATCCCAGAACGCCGCGCGCCGGCGGGCGGCCTGGTCGATCGCGGCGGAGAGCTGCGGGGCTTCGGCCGCCACCACCGGGAACTGGACCCGCCAGTCCTCCACGAGGGCGGCGGCCGCCTTCGCCGGCACGCCGCCACGCGTGACCACCTGGAAGAACTCCGTCAGAACCTGCACCGTCAGGATGCAGTCGGCCGCCGCCGCGCCGTGAAGCAAGGCCACGGCGCGGGCATGCTTCGCCCCGGCCTTGGAATCGGCGGCAGAGACCAGGATATCCGTATCGAGGGAGAACCGCTCAGCCATCATGGAGCCGCGAGCGGTCGATCCGGCCGAGGCCGAGAGGCCAGCCCTTGGCGAGCCGCGCCGTCGAGCGCCGCCTTGCTGCCTCCTGCTCGGCCGTCAGCACGCGCTTTGCTGCTGTCGGGACGATCCGCGCCACCGCCGCGCCGCGCCGCGTGACCACGAACTCGCGCCCCGATTCGACCTCGCGCACCAGCTTGGCAAAGCGCTGATTGGCATCGCGCAGGGAGATTTTTGTCGTCATGGAGCAGCCCTCGCCCGTGCCGTGCTACATATGTAGCGCTATTTCGCGCTTTCGCAAATTATCTCCTCTGCCGCTCCGAAGCGCGGGAGAGGGAAGAAAGCATGCTCACGTCGCCTGTTCCGCGAGGCGACGGCGATAGAGCGCGGCGGGCTCGGCGCCGAAGCAGCAGAAGACGACCTGCTCGATGGCGGCATGGCGCGCCAGGCTCTCGCGTACCGCGGCGATGGCGATCCTGACCGCCCGCTCCAGCGGATAGCCGTAGACGCCGGTGGAGATGGCGGGAAAGGCGATGCTGCGGATGCCGTTCTCGGCGGCCAGCGCCAGGCTGTTGCGGTAGCAGCAGGCGAGCTGGCCATCCTCGCCCTTCTCGCCGCCCTGCCAGACCGGCCCGACCGTATGGATCACATGGCGCGCCTTCAGCTTGAAGCCGGGGGTGAGCCGCGCCTCGCCGGTGGCGCAGCCGCCCGGGATCTGGGCGCAGGCTCTCGCCAGCTCGGGCCCGGCCGCGCGATGGATGGCCCCGCAGACTCCGGCGCCCGGCGCCAGATGCCGGTTCGCCGCATTGACGATGGCGTCGAGATCGAGGGTGGTTATGTCGCCGTCGAAGACGCTGATCTTCTCAGGCATTGGCTCTTTGAGGGGCATAGCCGGCATGCTCCGTCGGATAGAGGCGCATCAGCCAGAACAATAGCAGCAGACCGGGAATCGCAAGCGCCGCGGAGACGGTGAAGAAGGCCGCCCAGCTCATCTGCGCCGCGAGCCAGCCGCTGCCGGAGGAAAGGAGGGTGCGCCCGACGGCCATGAAGGAGGAGAGCAGCGCATATTGGGTCGCGGTGAAGGCGATGTTGCAGAGGGCGGAGAGATAGGCGACGAAAGCGGCGGAGCCCAGCCCGCCGACGAAATTGTCGCCGCCCACGGCGACTGCGAGCCAGACGGTGTCATGGCCTCTCAATGCCAGCGGGACGAAGAGCAGGATGCCGACCGCCTGCAGGATGCCGCCGATGAGGAGTGCTCGCATGATGCCGAAGCGCGCCACCAGAACCCCGCCGGCAAGCGTGCCCGCCAGCGAAGCGATGATGCCGAAGACCTTGGTCACCGCGGCGATCTCGACGCCGGTGAAGCCGAGCTCGACATAGAAGGGCGTCGCCATCGTGCCGCTGACGGCATCGCCGAACTTGTACAGCAGCACGAAGAGCAGGATGACGATCGCGCCGCGGCGCAGCAGGAACTCCGCCAGCGGGCCGATCACCGCCCGCGTGAACCAGCCGGTGAAGCTCTCACGCTCGGGCATCGGCGGAGCGACGGGCTCCGGCGCCACCAGGAAGGCGACGATGCCGACGCCCATGAGGGCCGCGAGGATCGCGAAGACCACGGGCCAGGCGAGATAGTCGGCCAGCGCCACGGCGCCCGCGCCCGCCACCAGCAGGCCGATGCGGTAGCCCACCTGGGTCGCGGCGGAACCGGCACCCTGCTCCTCCTCCGGCAGGATCTCGATGCGATAGGCGTCGATGACGATGTCCTGGCTCGCCGAGAGAAAGGCGACGGCAACGGCGGCCAGCGCCGTCCACCAGGGATTGACCGCCGGATCGGTGAAGCCCATGGCGAGGATCGCGAGCGCGAGCGCGATCTGGATGAGGATCGCCCAGCCCCGGCGGCGTCCGAGAAAGGGGGGCCGGATCTGATCGAGAAGCGGCGCCCAGACGAATTTGAAGCTGTAGGGAATGCCGACGGCAGCGAAGAGGCCGATGGAGGTCTTGCTGACCCCATGCTTGGCGAGCCAGTAAGAGAGCGTAGAGAGGGTCAGCAGCAGCGGCAGGCCACTGGAGAAGCCCATCACCGTGATCAGCAGGATCCGCGGATCGGCATAGACCGCGAGCGCCTTCTGCCAGCGGTTCATCGGCGAGAGCGAGCCTCGCGGTACCCCCCACCCCAACCCACCCCCACAAGGGGGGAGGGGGACTGAGAGAGCGCGCGGCCGCCTTCCTTCCTCCCCCGCCCCCTCGACGGGGGCGGGCCGGGGTGAGGGTAGGCCGCAGGCGCGCTGCAGGCCATCAACCCGCTTCCGCCGCCTCGGCGGCGCGCTCGGCGCGCTTGCGGGCATTGGGGTCGAGCATGGTCTTGCGCAGGCGGATGCTCTTGGGCGTCACCTCGACCTGCTCGTCATCCTGGACATAGGCGATGGCCGCCTCCAGCGTCATCTGCCGCGGCGGGGTCAGCCGGATCGCCTCGTCCTTGGAGGTGGTCCGGATGTTGGTCAGCTGCTTGCTGCGCAGGGGATTGACCTCGAGATCGTTGCCGCGGGTGTGCTCGCCGATGATCATCCCCTCATAGACCTGGGTCCCGGGGGTGATGAACATCGGCCCGCGCTCCTCCAGATACCAGAGGGCATAGGCCACCGCGCTGCCGGCGCTGTTGGAGATCAGCACGCCGTTGCGCCGCCCCTCCACCGCGCCCTTGTAGGGCGCATAGGCATGGAACAGCCGGCTCATCACGCCGGTGCCCCGGGTATCGGTCAGGAACTGGCCGTGATAGCCGATCAGGCCGCGCGAGGGCACATGGAAGACGATGCGCGTCTTCGCCCCGCCGGAGGGACGCATGTCGACTAGTTCGCCGCGGCGCAGACCCAGCTGCTCCACCACCACGCCGGTGAACTCGTCATCGACGTCGATCTGCACCTCCTCGATGGGCTCGAGGCGCTGGCCCGTCTCCGGATCCTGGCGGAAGATGACCCGGGGACGGCCGACGGAGAGCTCGAAGCCCTCGCGCCGCATGGTCTCGATCAGGACGCCGAGCTGGAGCTCGCCGCGCCCGGCGACCTCATAGGCATCCTTGCCCTCGCTCTCGCGCACGCGGATGGCGACATTGCCCTCCGCCTCGCGCAGCAGCCGGGCACGGATCATGCGGCTCGTCACCTTGTCGCCCTCGCGCCCCGCGAGCGGCGAATCGTTCACCGAGAAGGTCATGGCCAAAGTCGGCGGATCCACCGGATTGGCCTTGATCGGGGTGATCAGCTCCGAATCGCAGATGGTATCGGCGACGGTCGTGTGCTCGAGGCCGGCAATGGCGATGATATCGCCGGCTTCCGCGCTCTCGATCGGCACGCGCTCGATGCCACGGAAGGCGAGCAGCTTGCTGAGCCGCGCATGCTCGATCACCCGGCCATCCGGGGCGATGGCCTTCACATGCATGTTGACCTTGGCGGTGCCGGTATGGATGCGGCCCGTCAGCACGCGCCCGAGATAGGAATCATATTCCAGCGTGGTGGTCAGCATGGCGAAGGGGGCGGTGGGATCGCCTTCGGCCGGCGGCACATGGCGGACGATCAGATCGAAGAGCGGGGCCATGTCGCGGCGCTCGTCCTTCTCGAGGTCGGCGACCGCCCAGCCGAGCTTGGAGGAGGCGAAGAGGGTCGGGAAATCGAGCTGCTCGTCGCTGGCACCCAGTGCTGCGAAGAGGTCGAAGACCATGTCATGGACCTCATGGGCCCTTGCGTCCGGCCGGTCGACCTTGTTGATGACCACGATGGGGCGGAGACCCAGCGCCAAGGCCTTCATGGTCACGAATTTGGTCTGGGGCATGGGGCCTTCGGCCGCATCCACCAGCACCACCACGCCATCGACCATGCTGAGGATGCGCTCGACCTCGCCGCCGAAATCCGCATGGCCGGGCGTATCGACGATGTTCAGCCGGTCATCCTTCCAGGCGACGGAGGTGCATTTGGCGAGGATGGTGATACCCCGCTCGCGCTCCAGGTCGTTCGAATCCATGACCCGCTCCTGCACCTGCTGATTGGCGCGGAAGGCGCCGGACTGGCGCAGGAGCTGGTCGACCAGGGTCGTCTTGCCGTGGTCGACATGGGCGATGATGGCGAGGTTGTGCAGTCGGGTCACGTTATCTCTCAGCTCTGGATCGTCTCGGTCTGGAGGGCTTCGATCCCGAGGGGGGCCAGGAGCTGCGCCAAGGGCCGCTCGGGTCTGGCTCCGAAATGGGAAATGACCGCGGCCGCGGCAAGGGAGGCGATGCGCCCCGAGTCGTAGGGAGAAAGCCCGCGGCAATAGCCGTAAAGGAAGCCCGCGGCATAGAGATCGCCGGCGCCGGTCGTGTCCACGACCCGGCGGACCGGGGCGGCGTCGACCATATGGGTCTCCTCGCCGGCCAGGATCAGGGAGCCCTTGGCGCTGCGGGTGAGGGCCGCCACCTCGCAGAGGCCCCGAGTCGCCTGGAGGGCGGCATCGAAGCTCTCCGTCTGCCAGAGGGAGCAGATCTCCGCCTCATTGGCGAAGAGGATGTCCACATGCTCGCGCACCAGCTCACGGAACTCTTCGCGGTGACGGTCGACGCAGAAGGGGTCCGAGAGGCTCAGGGAAACCTTGCGGCCGCGCTCATGGGCGATGCGGGCCGCCTTCAGGAAGGCCTGCTTGGCGGCGGGCGGATCCCAGAGATAGCCCTCCATATAGGTGACCCTGGCGCCGGCGATGACCGCGGGATCGATATCCTCCGGTGTCAGCTCGATGCAGGCGCCGAGATAGGTGTTCATGGTCCGCTGCGCATCCGGCGTCACGAAGATGAGGCAGCGCGCGGTGGGCGTGGTGGAGCTGGCCACCGGGGTTTCGAAGGAGACGCCATTGGCCCGGATGTCATGGCGGAAGATGCGCCCCAGCTCATCGGCCCCGACCTTGCCGATATAACCGGCCCTGCCGCCCAGGGAGGCGATCCCGGCAATGGTATTGCCGGCGGAACCGCCGGAAACCTCGACGCCCGAGCCCATGGCCGCGTAGAGGCTCGTCGCCCGCTCGGCATCGATCAGGGTCATGGTCCCCTTGTTGAGGCCGTGGCGGATCAGAAACTCCTCCTCCGCATGGGCCAGCACATCGACGATGGCATTGCCGATGCCGACGACGTCGGTCAGCCCGTCAAGTAGAATTCCTTCGGCCATGATCGATCGCTTGCCCTTCCTCTGGAAGCAGTCCCTATAGACAGCCAGCCTGTGCCGGAAAATCGCGGCGGAATATGCCCAGGCGCGGCCCGGCTTGCAAGGCCGGCGCCCGCCCCGATAATGGCCCCGTTCAACGGGAGCGCCGCCTTGTTCTCAGCCCTCGCCAAGGCCCTCGGCCAGTTCGACGACCCCCGAATCGGCCATGTCATCTGGAAGAGCCTGGCCTGGGCCCTGGTGGTTTTCGCCATTCTGGGGGTGGTGTTCTGGTATCTCGGGGATTGGATGGCGGGCGGGCTCGCCCATTGGGTCGACTGGGTCGCCCATATCGGCACCGTCCTGCTTACCCTGCTTCTGATCTTTTTCCTCTTTCCCGTGGCTGTGACCACCGTCGTCTCCTTCTATTCGGAGGAAGTGGCGAGCGCGGTGGAGGCGCGGCACTATCCCGGCCGCCCCCCGCCCCGCAACCAGCCCTTGCCGGCCCTGATCATGGGCACGCTCCGATTCGCCGGCGTCGCCATCGCCCTTAATCTCCTGTTAGTTCCGATCTATCTCGCGCTTCTGGTCTTTCCACCGCTTTATCTCGTGGTTTTCTACGCGGTGAACGGCTATCTTTTGGGCCGCGAGTATTTCGAGCTGGTGGCGTGCCGCCGACTCGAGGAACGAGCAGCCGACGCCATGCGGCGCACCTATCGGGGACGGGTGACGCTGGCGGGTGTGGTCATGGCCGTGATGCTGACCATTCCCGTCTTCAACCTGGTCGCACCGATCGCCGCGACGGCCTTCGCCCTCCACCTCTTCGAGGCGATGCGCCGGGGGCAGCCATAGGTTGTGCGGCGGCGAGCGAATGAAAAGGCCATGACGGGCCAGAAAGGGGGCTTTGAATGTTCGGCAAGCGCAAAGACCAGGATGGGGGCGCCAGGACGACGCCCGATATCCCACCCGCACCGGCGGCCGATGGACCGCGCATGTACCGCGCCGACAGCGCCATGGCGCCGGCGTCGCGCGCGCCGGCGGAGCCGGTGCGCCGCGCTCCCGATGTGACGGCGACCACGGGCCGCCGCCCGGATGTGAAGCCCTCCCCCGCCGGCGACAGCGAAGGCAAGAAGCTGATCGTCGGCCGCGAGATCGCCCTCAGCGGTGAGATCCGCGCCTGCGACCGCCTGATCGTGGAAGGCCGGGTCGAGGCCGTTCTCTCCGACAGCCGGGCGATCGAGGTCTCCTCGACCGGCGTGTTCAAGGGCAAGGCGCAGATCGAATCCGCCGAGATCAGCGGCGTCTTCGAGGGCGACCTCGTCACCACGGAAAAGCTCATCATCCATTCCACCGGCCGGGTCTACGGCAATATCCGCTACGGCCAGATCGAGATCGCCCGCGGCGGAATCATCGCCGGCCAGATCGACGTGCTGTCGGGCGGGACGGGGGACCAGGGGGCACATATGCCGATGGCCGAGGACGGCCCGCCGGCAGACATCCTTTCCGACAGCCAGGAGCATCACAGCTAGGTTCTACGGGCGTAACCGGGGGCAGGAGTAACCAAGAGTATCGTGCGGCTTGGGGGCGGGATCGGGGCGTTTCTGCGGATGGCAACGGCCGCTGCGGCGTTGTCAGCGCTGGGAGGTTGTGCGGCTCCGCACCGCCCGGCTGGGACAGCCTCCACAGGCCTTCCCAACGCCCCGACCGAAATGGCCGCGACGACCGCCGCCGCCTTCACCCCCACAGCCGGCAACCTGGTGGGCGCCGATCCGGCGAAGCTGGAGCAATGGCTGGGAAAGCCGGGCTTCGTGCGGCTGGATGATCCTGCCCAGGTCTGGCAGTACCGCGACCAGGGCTGCGTGGTCGATGTCTACTTCTACCCCAGCGCCGATGGCATGGCAGTCTCGCATGCCGAGGCGCGCTCGCAGAAATATGCCGGCGATCCCATGAACCCCTGCCTCGCCCTCCTCAGCCAGTCCCGGCGGAAGGCGATCGGAAGCTGAGTCAGATATAGACGGCAGGCGAACTCGTGGATGGTCGGCCTCCCCGGGTCAAGCCCGGGGAGACCATGACCGTTGGGAGAGCGCGGCGTTTGCCGCTACTTCGTGCGCGCCTTCTTCGGGCCTCGCCAGAGCGCGGCGCCGCCTTCGATTCCCGCATCGTTGGATTCGATCCGCGCATTGGGCGGCAGGGCGATTGTCAGGTAGCGCGCATTGCCGCCGCCGATATGGAGCATGTCGAAGTTGAAGAGGATGTTGAGCTGCTTGATCGCCTTCTCGACGCGCTTGTTCCAGCGATGCTTGCCGAGCTTCTCCAGCGCCGCCCGGCCGATGAACTGGTCATAGGTCGCGTGGCCATGGGCCGGATGCTGCCCCAGCTCCATATGCGGGGCCGCTTCGCCGTCGCGGAAGAGAGCGGTCCCGGCGCCGGTGCCGAGCGTCAGCACGAACTCGAGGCCCTCGCCGCTGATGATGCCGAGCCCCTGCATCTCGGCATCGTTGACCATCTTCACTGGCTTGTTCCCCAGGCGCT
>DATFRE010000308.1:0-2116 GCA_035263545.1 Dongiaceae bacterium | reverse complement strand
CGGGCGAAATAGGGAATCAGGATCACCGTGATGGAGATGATCTCCGTCTCCATCCCCGCTTGCATGGCCCCGGCAATGGCAATGGCCAGCAGCACGATGGGAAAGGCGAAGACCACGTCGAGGCAGCGCATGATGACCTGGTCGACAAAGCCGCGGGTGTAGCCGGCGACGAGGCCAAGCGCGAGACCCATGGCGCCGGCGACGAGCACCGGCACGATCCCGACGAGCAGCGATACCCGCCCGCCATAGAGCAGGCGCGCCAGCATGTCCCGGCCCTGCTGGTCGGTGCCGAGGAGATAGCCGGGGGTGCCGACGGGCGCAAGCCGGGCGAGGTTGTCGGCGTCGTCCGGCCCGTGCCCGCTGAGCCAGGGCGCGAAGATGACCGCGAGCCCGACAAGGGCAAGGAAGACCGCGGCGGTCACCGCGGCATGGTTGCGGCAGAAGGACCTGATCCGCCAGAACCGGCGCGCCGATTCCCGCGACGCGGCGGCCATGGCGGCACCCGCCTTAGCCGCCTGCCGATCCTTGACCGCCGCCGGAATGCTCATGCCCGCTACGCCTCGCGCCGCCGGGGATCGAGCAGGGCATTGAGGGTGTCGACCACGATATTGGCGAGGACGAAGGCGAGCGCGATGAGCAGCGTGGTCGCCTGCAGCACGGGAAGGTCCCGCGCAGTGATGGAATCATAAAGGAGCGAGCCGAGACCGGGCCAGGCGAAGACGACCTCGGTCAGGAGCACGCCCCCGAGAAGATAGCCCAGCTGCAGCCCGGTGATGGTGATGATGGGCGGTAGCGCGTTCAGCAGGACATGGCGGCGGATCAGGTCCTGCCGCCGGAGCCCCTTGGCCCGGGCGACCCGGACATGAGGCTGCTGCAGCGCCTCCATGACGCTGGAGCGCACGATGCGGGTGATGATCGCCGCCGGCCCCAGGGCCGTGGTGATCGCCGGCAGAATGAGATGGCGCAGGAAATCGAGAAACCCGCCCTCGCCGGCGAGGTTCTGCATCCCCGAGACCGGCAACCAGCGCAGCTTGATGGCGAAGAGCAGCACCAGGATCAGCCCGAGCCAGAAGGGCGGCGCGCTGCCGGCAAGCAGCGTCAACGACATGGTCAGCCGGTCGAAGATCGAGTTCGATCTGAGCGCAGCGAAGAGCCCGACCGTGTAGCCGATGACGATGCAGAGCAGCAGACTGGCGAAGGCCAGGATGAGGGTGTTGAGGAAGCGCGGCAGAACGAGATCGACGACGGGAATCTGGGTCGCGATCGATACGCCGAAATCACCGCCCAGGGTCCGCGCGAGCCAGGTCAGATACTGCACCGGCAGGGAACGGTCGAGGCCGAGGACATGACGGAGCTCGCGCTTGGCATCCTCAGTCGCCTGCGGCCCCAGCAGCACGGTCGCCGTATCCCCGGGTGCCAGCTGGATCAGCAGAAAGATCACAACCGACACGCCGAGGATCACGGGAAGAACAGCGAGAAGCCGCCTGGCGAGAAACGACCCCATGAACCGCCCTGATGCTGGAGCCTCGCCCGGCGACCTCCGACCGGGCTATTCGACCGACACGGTCGAAAGATCGTACCAGTCCTCGGGCGGATTGACGAAGCCCTTCACGCTCGGCCCCACCAGGATCGGCTGCAGATCGTCGACGGTGGGAACATAGGCGGCATCGTCCATGATGATCCGGTTCGCCTTCTGATAGAGCTCCTTCGCCTTGGCCGGATCGCGCTCCAGGATCGCCTGGTCGAGGAGCTTGTCGACATCGTGGTTGCAGTAATAGCCGGAGTTCTCGCCCCCCGGCGGCGCGGAATCGCAGCGCGTGACGATGTCGATCCAGGCCGGCGTCGACATGCCCCAGCCGATCTCGTTCATGCCGACATCCGGCGACATGCCGCCGGCCCATTTGCCGAGATAGGTGATCCATTCGAACTTGCGCAGCTCGACATCGATCCCGACCTTCTTCAGGTCGCGCTGGATCCAGGTCTCGACGATCTCGCCGGTGCCGTATTGCGGGATCTCGAAGATGAGCTTCAGATCATTCGCATGTCCCGCCTCAGCCAGCAGCTTCTTCGCCGCCTCCGGATCGTATTTGTAGCTGGTGAAGTTCGGGTCATAGGC
>DATFRE010000307.1:0-2193 GCA_035263545.1 Dongiaceae bacterium | reverse complement strand
AGGGGCTCTGAGGCGCCCGCCCGACTGTACATCGCCCTAGCTGCGGAAGCCGTTGGTGATGGGGTAGCGCCGGTCGCGGCCGAAGGCGCGGCGGGTGATCTTGACGCCGGGGGGCGCCTGGCGGCGCTTGTATTCGGCCATGTCGAGCATGCGCCAGACCCGGCGCACGGTGGCCTCGTCATGGCCCTTGGCCACGATCTGCTCCACCGTCAGCTCGTCCTCCACCAGCCCCTCGAGAATGGCGTCCAGCACGTCATAGGGCGGCAGGGAATCCTGGTCGGTCTGATTGGGCTTCAGCTCCGCGGTCGGCGCCTTGGTCAGGATGCGCTCGGGGATCACGCGGCCCTCGGGCCCGGCCCCACCGATGGGCAGGTCCTCGTTGCGCCAGCGCGAGAGGGCATAGACCGTGGTCTTGTAGACATCCTTCAGCACCGAATAGCCGCCGCACATATCGCCGTAGAGGGTGGCATAGCCCACCGACATCTCGGATTTGTTGCCGGTGGAGAGCACCATATGCCCGAGCTTGTTGGAGAAGGCCATGAGGGTCACGCCGCGCGCCCGGCTCTGGATGTTCTCCTCGGTCGTGTCCGGGGCACGGCCGTCGAAGATCGGCACCAGCATGCCGGCGAAGGCCTTCATCGCCGGCTCGATGGAAACCGTATCGATGCGGATGCCGAGAGCCTCTGCGCAGGCCGCCGCATCCTCCAGGCTGTCGCGGCTCGTATAGGGCGAGGGCAGCATCAGCGCCCGCACGCGCTGAGCGCCCAGCGCATCGACGGCGACGGCCGCGCTGATGGCGGAATCGATGCCGCCCGAGAGCCCCAGCACCACGCCGGGAAAGCGGTTCTTCTCCACATAGTCGCGCAGGCCTAGCATCATGGCCTGATAGATACCGGCAAGGCCGAAACGGGGCTCGACGATCTCGCCCTCGGTGCAATGCCAGCCGCGATTGCTGCGCTGCCAGCGGGTCAGCGCGACCGCCTCCTGCCAGGCGGGGAGCTGGGCCTTTAGCGTCGCATCGGCATCGAGCGCAAAGGTGGCGCCGTCGAAGACCAGCTCGTCCTGCCCGCCGATCTGGTTGACGTAGATGATCGGCAGCTCCGATTCCACGCTGCGCGCGCCGGCGAGCTGGAGGCGCTGCTCGTATTTGGCGCGGTCATAGGGGCTGCCATTGGGAACCAGCAGGATCTCGGCCCCGGATTCGCTCAAGGTCTCGGTCACCTCCGGCGTCCACATATCCTCGCAGACCATGACGCCGAGGCGCACCTCGCGGAAGTTCATCGGCCCCTGCGGCGGCGCCGGGGTAAAGACGCGCTTCTCGTCGAAGACGCCGTAATTGGGGAGGTCGACCTTGTAGCGCTGGGCGAGGATCGCGCCGTCGGCGAGCAGCAGGGCGGCGTTGTAGAGCTTGCCGCCATCGAGCCAGGGCGTGCCCAGCAGCACCGCCGGCCCGCCATCGCCGGTCTCCCGCGCGAGCGCCTCGACCGCGGCCCGACAGGCGGCCTGGAAGGCCGGCTTCAGCACGAGATCCTCCGGCGGATAGCCGGAGAGCACGAGCTCGCTATAGACCACGAGATCGGCCTTCAGCGCCGCCGCCTTGGCGCGGGCGGCGCGGATCTTGGCGAGATTGCCCGTCACATCCCCCACGGTGGGGTTGATCTGGGCAAGGGCGATGGCAAGCTCCTGCGTCATGGCGGCCAACTTAACCGAGGTCGCCTGCCTGTCAATTGCAGCCATGGCAGGGCTGCGCGCTGCAGCATTCACAGCTCGAGCCCTTCCCTTCCGTCATCCCCGCGAAAGCGGGAATCCGGGGCCCGGAGACATCTGCGCCAGCCTTGGAGCCCGCTTCCGGTAGTGGCATTGGTCACTCTCTATGCCGCATGGCCATCCCCCAGACTCCACGCAGGTTTGCTCGGATGCGTCACTCTCGGGGAAGGAAGCTCGGAGAACACCCCCGCCACCCCGGCCCAGGCAGTTTGTGGAAATCGAGGCGTCCCCGAAAATCGGCTACGCAAACGCGGTGTGGCTCGTTGGCTCACGCTATCAAGAAACTGGCCGACGTAAACAATGACGCCGCGACACGACCCCATGATCTTCCCTGTGGCAAAAAAGGCATTGGAATGGTCCGTGCCGAGAAGGAGAAGAGTGAACATCGTGAAGAAAATGATGATCTTGGCGGCGGCTTTCTCGCTG
>DATFRE010000306.1:0-3813 GCA_035263545.1 Dongiaceae bacterium | reverse complement strand
AACAGCAGCTCGTAGTCCTCGCCGCCGGTGAGAACCGTCTTCAGCCATTGGCGATCGCGCGCCAGAACCGCTCTGGCCGGAGGCGAGAGAGGGACCTTCGCCGTCTCGATGACGGCGCCCAGCCCCGAGGCCTCGGCGATATGGGCGAGATCGCCAGCAAGCCCGTCAGAGACATCCATGCAGGATGAGGCGAGCCCCACCAGGCTGCGGCCGAGCGCCATGCGGGGCTGCGGCAGGTAATGGCGAGAGAGCAGCATCTCGGCACCTTCGCCCGCTGCAAGGCGCCCGCTGCGAAGCGCATAGCCCAGCGCAGCATCGCCGATGGTGCCGCTGACAGCGACGAGATCGCCGGCATGCGCCGTCGAGCGGCGGAGCTCCCGGCCCGCCTCGACGGTGCCGAGCGCCGTCACCGAGAGCGTCAGAGGGCCGGGCGTTGCCGTGGTATCGCCGCCCATCAGGGCGATCCCGAACTCCCGCTGATCCTCGGCCAAGCCGGCGGCAAAGCCGGCGAGCCAGCTCTCCTCGAGCGGCCGGGGAAAACAGCAGGTCATGAAATAGGCCAGGGGTTTCGCGCCCATGGCCGCGAGATCGGAGAGATTGGAGCGGAGCATCTTCCGGGCGATGCGATCGGGCGGGTCATCGGGGAGGAAATGGATTCCGGCGACCAATGCATCGGCGGTGACCACCAGGCGCTCACCGGCCGGAACATCAATGAGGGCCGCATCATCGGCGAGTCCGAGTGCGCCCGCCCGTCCGGCGGCCAGCGGGCGGAAATAGCGGGCGATGAGCTCGAACTCACCCGGCGGCGGTGCTGGGTCCGGCCTTGCCATGGGGTGCGGTCAGTTCCTCCGGCCGAAGCTCGCGCGCCAGGCGGTCGAGCAGGCCGTTGACGAGCCCCGTCTCCTTCTCGCCGTAGAAGGCATCCGCCAGGTTCACATATTCGCTGATGACGACCCGGGCCGGGATGTCGGTGCGATCGGCCAGCTCATGGGCGCCGGCTCGCAGCAGGCAGCGGAGCAGCACCTCCAGCCTCTCGATGGTCCAGTCCTCGGTCAGCACCGCGGCGATCATATCGTCGAGGTCGCGCCGGTTGCGGATCACGCCCTGGACCAGCTCGGCGAAGAAGCTGGCGTCCGGCTTGGCGAGCTTCACGCCTTCGACGCTCTCGCCCAGGCGATGGCCGGTGAATTCGGCAATCACCTGATCGGCATCCCCCTCGGCGATCTCGATCTGGTAGAGCGCCTGCACCGCCGCGAGCCGCGCGGTGCTGCGTCCCTTGCCGGGCTGGGGCCGCTTGCCCATCAACGTGCCGGCAGTCCGAAGTTGCGCCTGTGCTGTATCATGGCGAGGCAGGCGCGAACCGCATCGCCGCCCTTGTTCTTCTCCGTCACCCGGGCCCGCGCCCAGGCCTGCTTGCCATTCTCCACGGTCAGGATGCCGTAGCCGAGCGCGATGCGATGCTGGCAGGCGAGATCCATGAGGCCACGTGCGCTCTCGCCGCAGACATAGTCGTAGTGGGTCGTCTCGCCGCGGATGACGCAGCCGAGGGCGACGAAGCCATCATAGGGCCGGCGGGCCGGATCGGCCCGCTGGGCCTCGAGCGCCATGGCGATCAGAGCGGGAATCTCGAAGGCGCCGGGCACCGACAGACGCTCATGGGTGGCGCCGGCGACGTCCAGCGCCTGAACGGCGCCCTTCATCATCTCGTCGGCGATATCGGCGTAGAAGCTCGCTTCGACGATCAGCACATGAGGCGGCAGAACATGGGTCGTCGCGGTCATTCGCCATCCCCTTCATGGGCGATCGGCTGCTGACCCGCGATGGAAAGGCCGTATCCTTCGAGACCGACGATGGTCTTGCGGTGATTGGAGAGGAGGACCATCTCGCGCACGCCGAGATCGAGCAGGATCTGCGCGCCGACGCCGTAATCGCGAAGCTGGTCCGTGGTCGGTGTCCCGCCGCCGACACGGGCGCGCACCCGGTCCGACAGGCTGGTGGGCTGGGGCTCGCGGATCAGCACGACCACCCCCCGTCCCGCCTCGCCGATCATCCGCATCGCCGATTGCAGCTCGCCGCCGCGCCCGCTGTTGCGGTCGGCCAGCACGTCATCCAGCACGTTCAGGGCATGCATGCGCACCAGCACAGGCCCGGGCGTCGTCACGTCGCCCTTCACCAGCGCGATATGCTCGGCATAGGCGACCCGGTTGACATAGACATGCATGCGGAACCTGCCGCCCCACCGGCTTTCGAAATCATTCTCCATCGCCCGCTCGACGATGCGGTCATGGCGCCGACGATAGGCGATGAGATCGGCGATGGTCCCGATCTTCAGACCGTGCCGCTGGGCAAACGCGATCAGATCGTCGCGCCGCGCCATCGTGCCGTCGTCGTTCATGATCTCGCAGATGACGCCGGATGGATTGAGCCCGGCGAGCCTTGCGAGGTCCACGGCGGCCTCGGTATGGCCGGTGCGCACCAGCACCCCGCCGTCGCGGGCGACCAGCGGGAAGACGTGGCCGGGGCTGACGATGTCCTTCCCGCTCTTGCTGGGATCAATGGCGACGGCGACGGTGCGCGCGCGGTCCGAGGCCGAGATGCCGGTGGTGATCCCCTCGCGCGCCTCGATCGAAACGGTGAAGGCGGTGCGCAGGCGGGATTCGTTGTTCGGCGACATGAGTGCCAGGCCCAGCTCCTGCACGCGTTCGGCGGTCAAGGCGAGGCAGATCAGTCCCCGGCCGTACCGGGCCATGAAGTTGATCGCCTCGGGCGTCGCCATCTGGGCGGGAATGACCAGATCGCCCTCGTTCTCGCGGTCCTCGTCGTCGACGAGGATGAACATGCGCCCGTTGCGCGCCTCCTCGATCAGGGCCGATGGCGGCGAGACCAGCTCGGAGAAGGTGACGCGCCAGGGCTCGAGCTGCGGCCTCGTCATGCGGGGGTCCGTTCCATGAGGCGCGCAAGGTAGCGCGCCAACATGTCGATTTCCAGGTTGACGCGCTCGCCCGGCGCCAGCTTCCCGAAGCTGGTCTCCCGCTGGGTCACAGGGATGACATTGACGCCAAAAAGCTCGCCCTCGACCTCGTTGACGGTCAGCGAGACGCCGTCAAGCGCGACGGAGCCTTTGGGCGCGATGAAGCGCTGAAAGGCGGCCGGTACGCGGATCTCGAAGCGCAGGCTGTCGCCATCGGGCCGCCGTTCGGTGATCTCCGCCAGGCCGTCGACATGTCCGGAGACGAGATGGCCGCCCAGTTCGTCGCCAAGCTTCAGCGGCCGCTCCAGATTGACGGGCGTTCCCGGCCTCCAGCTGCCGATGGTGGTGCGGGCCAGTGTCTCGGCCGAGGCGTCGACCGCGAACCAGCCGGGCCCCTTGTCGACGACCGAGAGGCAGGCGCCGTTGCAGGCGATGGAGGCGCCCATCGCGATGGCGGCCGTGTCATAGGCGGTCTCGAGCACGATCCGCGTGACGCCGCCGGGCGAGACGCTGCGGACCCGCCCCAGGTCGGTGATAATTCCGGTGAACATCGGCGTAACCTAACGCATGTTCCGATGAGGCGGAACAACATGCGACAAGCCCGGGCAGGACTTCGGAAAAACCGCTCTCAGTGAGCGCGGATATAGGTTTCCAGCCGGTCGGCGCCGAGCCAGATCGTCTCCTGCGGCTGGAACAGGGGCTGCTCCGCCAGCCGGTCGAGGCCGAACCCCGCGGCGGCCGGCAGGCCATCCCCGCCGATGAGGCTCGCGGAGCGGAAGATGGCGAGCCGGTCGACGAGGTGCTCGCGCAGCAGGGCCGCCGCAAGCTGTGCGCCGCCCTCC
>DATFRE010000305.1:0-11615 GCA_035263545.1 Dongiaceae bacterium | reverse complement strand
ACGCCGCCGGGGCAATAGACGAGGCCCGCGGTGTTGAGCATCTCGGCGCTGCGGGCACCGAGCTCGGCGAACCAGGGATCGAGATCCTCGCCGCCATGGACCAGCGCATTGTCCTGATCGGCCGCGAGCAGGCTTTCGCCGCGTCCTGCCGAGCCAAGCACAAGAAAGGCCCAGGGGGCGGGCGCCGCCCCCCGGCCGTCGGCCTCCATCGCCGCGGCGGCAAGTGCCGCGGCCCGACCTGTGAGATCACCCAGAGCATCGCTGATCACCTGGGCGATTTCCCCCGGCCACATGCCCTCTGCGAGCAGGCTTCGGGCGAGCTGGGGCAGGCGGCCATGCGCGGCGGCCAGATCCGAGACATCGGCGGCCGCGGCGATGTCATCGCCGAGAGCCAGCACCGCGGCCGCCCGCTGCTTCAGAAGCGCGCGGGCGCTGAGGATGCCCAGCAAGCGGCCGCTGGCGACCTCCGTCACCGCCAGATGGCGAAAGCCGTGTTGCTCCATGCGCGCCATGGCCACGTGAAGGAAGGCATCGGGCGGCACCGCGATGACGGGGTGGCTCATCAAGCCGGCGACGGGCCGCGCGAGCGCCGCCGCCCCCTCGCGTGCGACGGCGGCCAGCACGTCGCGCTCGGTCAGGATACCCTGCGGCGCGCCCCGCTCATCGACGGCGATCAGCGCGCTGATGCGTTTCTCGCGCATGAGCCGGGTCGCTGCCTCGAGGGTGGCCTCGGGGGCAATGGTGACGACGGGGGTCGTCATCACCTCCAGGACCCGGTGGCGATAGGCGAAGGCGTCGATCCGCTCGATGGTCGCGCGATCCATGCGGGTCGCTCCGCTGTCTGCCGAACCCCCTACCAGCCCAGCGCCCGCTGCAGGCGACGGATCATCTGCGGACGCTCGGCGAAGGCCAGCGCCTCTCCGAGCGTCCTGACCCCAGCCTCGGCCAGGAGCGGCAGCAGGCGCCGGTAGACTTCGGCCGTGACCAACGCATCCCCGAGCGCCGTGTGCCGGCCGATGACATCCACCCCCAGGGCCGCGGCCACCGCGTCGAGCTCGACATCGGGCGCGCGTGGATGGAGGGCGGCATAGAGGCGCAGCGTATCGAGCATCACGGGCTCGCGCCAAGGCAGGCCCGCAAGCTTCGCCTCGCGCCGCAGGATGGCAGCGTCGAAGCCGATATTATGGCCCACCCAGACGCGATCGCCGCAGAAGCGGACGAGATCGGCCGCCGCCGCGGGATAGGCCGGTGCCTCGGCGATCATGGCATCTGTGATGCTGTGGATGGCCGTCGAGCCTGGCGGAATGCGCTGCGCTGGATTCACCAGACGGTCGAAGGTCTCGGCGGGATAGATCTGGGGGCCATGCAGATGCACCGCGCCGACGGAGAGCAGCCGGTCGCGGCGCACATCGAGACCGGTGGTCTCGGTATCGAGGGAAACCGCCGGAAGCTCCTGCAGCAGGGTCCCCTCATGGGGCTTCTCTGCCTCGGGTGGCCGGTCGTGAAGACCCAGATCATGCTCCAGCAGCCGGTGAGCGGCGTTCCCCGTGGCCTCGAAGCGAAGCACGGCGCCGCCGCCGGGCCCGAGCCCGGCAACGCTGGCCTCGATCTCGCGCCCGTCGACGCCGCGCAACAGGGTGCGGCGCGGCGGCCCATCGGCTTCTGCGAGCGTCATGGCGAAGGCCAGGCTTTCGCGGTCGAAAACGTCGAACAGGCTGCTACCGAGGCTGGTGGCGCTGCCCAGCAGGGCCTTGCCGGCAGCATTGATCAGGCTCGCCTGACCCTGGGCCGTGACCACGACAATCGCGTCGTCGATGGCCCCCAGCACGGCCTCCAAACGGCGGTCGAGGAGGCCACGCCTGTCGCGTTCCCGGCCGATCAGGCTGGCAACCGCCTGCTGCAGGCGGTCGATCTCATCGCGGGCACCGGGCGAAGGGCGCGGCAGGGCCGTGCCCAGCCCGGCCGAGATCAGCATGGCACCCCGGAGCCGCTCCAGCCGGCGCTGCTGCCGGTCCATGGCCAGCACGGAAAGGGCGAGGAGCGCGAGCCCGAGGCCCGCCCCCGCCAGCAGGAGATAGTCAGGCCAGCCGAGCCCGCCGGGCGGACGCGATGTCCTCGCCGCCATCCAGGCCAGAAGCGCCAGGAGGATCGCCCCACCGCCGGCGAGCGCGGCCCATCTCGCGTCCCGTATCATCCTAGGAGTCTGCATCCTGTTCCCGGTCATATCATTGCGCAGCAACCGCGACAGGGCCATAGGCTCGCTGTCTCGGGATGGTGCCAGCCTGGGAAGGTCGAAGCCGATTGGCAAAGGCCTCGCCCTTGCCCATGCTCGACGCATGAACAGGCATCTCGTCTTCGAGTCGACAATCGGCGAGGAAGGGATCGTGATCGACCAGGCACTGTCCCGCGCGCTGGCCGGCAAGCGTGTTCTGATCGCCTATGGGCTGATCGGCGAGCGGCTGGCAGCGATGCGCAGGATCGGGGTGGACTATATGGCGACCCAGGTTGGCTGGCTGAAGCACGAGGTCGGCGCCGAGGTTGCGGTGATCCGTTTGGCGACATCCGCTGCGATTGCCGACAATGCGGAGCGCATCATTGCAGCACTTCGCCGGGACGAGCGGCCGGCGGTGGTCGTGGCCCACAGCAAGGGCGGGCTCGAGACCCTGGCGGCGCTCATGGATCACGGCGCCGCCAGGCGCTGCGGCGCCTTCATCGCCATCCAGTCCCCGTTCTTCGGCTCGCCGGTCGCCGATTTCCTCGTCGCCGCCGCGCCGCTGCGCGCGACCGTCACCAGCTCCTTGCGTCTGCTGCGCACGGGTTCCGGAGCGGGCCTTCGCGATCTCACCATGGCGACGCGGCGCGCCTGGATGGAACGCCACGCTGGCCAGATCGCCGACCTTGTGGAATCAATTCCTATCGTCTGCTGCGCGACGCGGGTGACCGACGCCACCATCGGCCCCGACCGGCGTTATCGCACGCTTGCCCGCTGGATCGAGCGCCAGGGCTTCGGGGCGAATGACGGAATGGTGCCCGTCAGCTCCGCGCTTTTGCCGGGTGCCCGCCATCTCGTGCTGGGCGGCGGCCATCGCGGCACCGTTTCCCGGGGACGCGGGCGCGATCCCGTCGGCCTGCTGCGGCGGCTTTTGAGGCTCGCGCTCATCGAGGGCGAGCGGCGATGACTCCAGAGCGAGATACGCGCCGCGCCGCGCGCCGTGTGGCATCAATTGGATACAATCCTCCGCAATTCGGTAAAGAATTTTTGTCGCATCTTTGCAACGCCTCCCGCTTCTCCAGGGGGTTCTGAGGCAACAGCGTGGCGCTTCGGCAACAGCGGGGATATTTGCTGTTGACGGATGTTTCCGATCCGGGTCAAAACGTTTCCAAGGCCCCAGGGGAGCAGGGGTCAGAAGCCTAAGTCCGCAGTCCAGTTTTTGGGGAATACCACATTGAATCGGATGCACCGCCGCCATCGGCCGGGCCGACAGATGATTCGATTCGTCGCGCCCGCCGTCCTCGGAGCCGCAATCTATCTGGCGGCCGTGCCCTCCTCCCAAGCCGACAATCTCCGCGGCACTTCTCCCGTCCCCCTCTTGAAACCTGGCGCGGCGCCGGCGCAGATCGCCTCGACGGCGACGGGCCCGAGTGATTCGCTGCTGGGCAGCGACGGCTTGCTGCCGCTGCTGCGGCCGGTGAGCTATACGACCTCCGATGGCGCCGCCACTCGCGTGACGGGTTCGGTGACCGCCGATCGCGGCAATGGCCTGCGCTACAACACCGTGGTCGTGAAGCCGGGCGATTCTTTCCTGGCGACCATCGTGCGCGGCGGCGCTTCGGCGGCGGATGTCCATAGCAACCTCGCGAAGCTCAGCGAGCAGATCGACGTGCGCGCGCTGCAGCCGGGCGACAAGCTCACCCTGGGATTCATTTCCGACAACAAGAGCCGGCACCTCGCGACCCTGCGTTGGAACAGCAAGCGCGGGCGCAACGCCAGCGTTGTCCTTCTGCCCCGCGCCTTGCAGCAACAGGAAGCCGGAAATCGGCAGGTTGCGGCGGCAGCCCTGCCCGAGAACAATACGGGCATGGTGCTGAAGACGCTCGCCGTGCGGGGAAGCCCTTCGCTTCCGCGCGTGCTCGCGGGCCTGGGCCTGCCCAAGCCCGTGAGCGAGCAGCTCATGATGACCCTCTCGCAGTCGCGCCGCCCGCCCGTCCATGGCGAGATCGTGACGATCGCCTATCTGATGCCGGGCAATGCCGGGACCGACCAGGCCCCGCGGCTCTCTTACGCCGCTTATAAAGGCAATGACGGCAAACAGCATGTCCTGCGATATACGAGCTATCCCACGCCGACGGCGCTGCAGAACGTCGATGTGATGCCGGCCGCCATGGTGGCGCTCTGGGATCCGCTCCCAGGCGCCAAGATCAGCTCACCTTTCGGCTGGCGCATCCATCCCGTATTCCACACCCGCCTGTTCCATAAGGGCGTCGATTACGAAGCCCATGCCGGTACGCCGGTAATGGCCACCGCAGATGGGCTGGTGGAAGATGTCGGCTGGCGCGGCAATTACGGTAACTACATCCTGATCCGCCATTCGGGCCGGCTGGAAACGGCCTATGCCCATCTGGCGGGCTTTTCCGGCGCGGTTGCGGCCGGCACGATGGTGCATCGTGGCGAGGTCATCGGCTATGTCGGCATGACCGGCGTCGCCACCGGCCCGCATCTCTATTACGAGGTCATCGTCGACGGTCGCCAGATCGACCCGGAGGGCTGGGCCCTCAAGCAAGCGACGAAGAACTTCCAGACCCAGACCGCGGGCATCAATTAGGCGGCCGCTCGATCGCGCCGCGCTTCCAGCATCCGTTCCGCCATCCTGAGGGCGGACCGGAGGCTGACATGCTCTGCTTTGCCAGAGCCGGCGATGTCGAAGGCCGTGCCGTGGTCGACGCTGGTGCGGATGAAGGGCAGGCCCACGGTGATGTTCACCCCCTGCTCGATGCCGAGATATTTGACGGGGATCAGCCCCTGGTCGTGATACTGAGCCACCACCACGTCGAACTCGCCCCGGCGCGCCCGCATGAAGACGGTATCGCCCGCCCAGGGGCCGCTGGCCTCGATCCCCTCGCGCCGCGCCGCTTCGATCGCCGGGGCGATAACCTCGATATCCTCGCGGCCAAAGAGGCCGTTCTCCCCGGCATGAGGATTGAGTCCCGCAACTGCGATGCGCGGCCGGTCGATGCCGAAATCGCGGCAGGCGCGATGCGCGAGGCGAATGGCGCGAAGCTCGGCCTCGCGCGTCACGAGGCGGATCGCATCGCCGAGGGATACGTGTATGGAGACCAGCAGCACGCGCAGTTCCTCATTGGCCAGCATCATGGCGAACTCCGCCGTCCCCGACCGGGCGGCGAGGATCTCCGTATGGCCGGGATAGTCGATCCCCGCCGCCTTCATCGCGGCCTTGTTCAGTGGCGCGGTGACGATGGCGCCGATCTCTCCGGCCATGGCCAAATCAATGGCGCGCTCGACATAGCCATAGGCGGCCGCCCCGGCTCTTGCATCGATGCGCCCGAAAGAAAGATCAGCAGGAAGTCTGCTCGCAGTCAGCAGATCCATCCGCCCCGCCCTCGGATCGATCTCTGCCGGCGCGGAAATGGATCTGAGCTCGAGCCCGGCACCGACAAGATCGATCGCGCGGCGAAGGATCGCGTCATCGCCGATGACGAAGGCGGCCGGTGGCGCGCCCTCGGCCCAGAGCTTGACGATGATCTCCGGGCCGATGCCCGCCGGATCGCCCATGGTGACGGCGATAGGGAACAACTGAGCGGGCATTTCTCATCTCCACTGCAACAGAGCCGGCATCGGAAGATGCCGGTCATCAATCACAATTTTACCACTCAACCCTTCCTTGGCCGGTGCGAAAGTCGGCGTCTCAAGCGACAGGGGAATCACCAAATCAGCAGGGAGTAACACCATGCTCGGTCGGCAAAAGCAGAGGGACAATGGGACCAAGCCGGGTCAGCCGCTGCCGCCTGGTCATTCCAGCAGGCCCGATGTCTATCGCACCGACAATCCGGGGGCACCGGCATCGCCGCAGCCGGCGGGAGAGATTTATCGCCGCGCGCCGGATGTGACGGCAGTAACGGGCCGGCGCACCGACATCGCGCCCTCGGCCTTCAGCGACGCGGAGAGCAAAAGGCTGACCGTCGGCCGGGGCATCACCCTCAGCGGCGAGATCCGCGCCTGCGATCTCCTCATCGTCGAGGGGCAGGTGGAGGCGACGCTCTCCGAGAGCCGCGCCATCGAAGTCTCGACCAGCGGCGTGTTCAAGGGCGTGGCCGACATCGAATCGGCGGAGGTGAGCGGCCTGATCGAAGGCGAGTTGGTGGTGCGCAACACGCTGATCATTCATGCGACGGGCCGCGTGCTGGGCAAGATCAGCTATGGCCGAATCGAGATCGCCCGCGGCGGCATCATCTCGGGCCAGATCGACGTGCTGCCGGAATCGCCGACGACTCGGACCGAGAGCGAGGGCCTGTCCGCCCTGAGCCGCTCGCCATCGGATCTCTCGATCCCGGAGCCGAGCGGCCGCTGACAGGGGGCGCTGCCCTCCTTTTCGTTCAGCCCGATGCGCGCGGCCTCGCTGGCGGCAGCCGCGCCAGTTCCGCAGGCAGCCGTCCCGTCGCCCAGAGGAACAGCATGTAGAAATCGCTGGCGAAGGACAGCGCCGGATGCTCGAAGGTCTTGGGGAGATTGCCCTCGAAGATCGGGTGTGCGGGCATGGCCATGCCATAGCCCAGGATCGGGGCGGCAACCAGGAAGGGCCAGTTCATCGTGAAGAGAAAGGCGATGAAGGAACAGACCCCCAGGCTCGTGCCCAGATAGTGAAAGGCGCGGGTTCTGGGATCGCGATGGGCGTCCAGATATTCCGGCCAGAAGGCCGCGAAGCTCTTTTTCCGTGACATGCTTGGCCTCCCAAGCATTGGCTTGGGGGAATGAAATGCCCCCGGCCCGGGGCTTGTCAACTGCCGCGCCGGATCGGTTGACGCCGGGGCGGAGCGGACCGAACATCGCCCCAGGGTGACATCTCTCGGGAGGCCAAACCATGAATCGCCTGCGGGGTGGATTGATCCAGATGAGCCTCAAGGGCGACACCTCGATGTCGCCCAAGGAGATCGCCGAACGCATGCTGGCGGCGCATCTTCCCCTGATCGAGGAGGCCGGGCGCAAAGGCGTCCAGGTGCTCTGCTTCCAGGAGGTGTTCACCCAACCCTACTTCTGCCCAAGCCAGGACGCGAAGTGGTATGCCGCCGTCGAGCATATTCCCGAAGGTCCGACGACCAAGCTGATGCAGGAACTCGCCCGAAAGCACAGCATGGTGATCGTCGTACCGATCTATGAGGAGGACATCACCGGGGTCTACTACAACACCGCCGCGGTCATCGACGCGGATGGGCGCTATCTGGGCAAGTACCGCAAGACCCATATCCCCCAGGTCGCGGGCTTCTGGGAAAAGTTCTTCTTCAAGCCCGGCAACTCGGGCTATCCGGTATTCGCCACAGCCTATTGCAAGCTCGGCGTCTATATCTGCTACGATCGCCACTTCCCCGAGGGCTGGCGGGCGCTGGCCTTGAACGGAGCGGAGTACATCGTCAATCCTTCCGCGACCGTCGCCGGCCTCAGCCAGTATCTCTGGGAGCTCGAGCAGCCGGCCGCCGCGGTTGCCAATGGTTGCTTCATCGGCGCCGTCAACCGCGTCGGCACCGAAGCTCCATGGAACATCGGGAGGTTCTACGGCTCGGCCTATTTCGTCGATCCGCGCGGCAAGATTCTCGCCAAGGCGAGCGAGGACAAGGACGAGCTTCTCGTCGCCGAGATGGATTGGGCGGTGCTCCGCGAGGTCCGCAATACCTGGCAGTTCTACCGGGATCGCCGCCCGGAGACCTATCGGGAGCTGACCCAGATCTGAGCGGAGGGCGGCTTTCCCTATAAGGCGTTGTGCGGCCAGATCATGGCGCGCCACATATGCGCGCTCGGCGAGCCGTCGAACCCGAGCCCTTCCTTCGGTTGCCGGAAGTTCCGCCCGATCACATCCTCGAACTCCTCCATATCGACCGTGGTATTCGGGTCGAAGGCATAAAGGTCGTTTAGGGTGATCAGCCGGGCCGACATATACCAGCGATGCGCGCGGGCCGCCTTGTAGGCGTCGTGAATATAGGGCGGTGGCACGTAGCCGGGACCGAAGAAGTACTCATAGGCCGCGGGGCAGCTGTAGCCCACGCTGTCATCGGCGAAGAAGCGCACCGCCTGGTGGTGACGCACCGCCCAGCTCACCTCCTCTTCCACATAGGGTTCGATGAGTTGCGCACCCCAGTACCCGTGATCGCCGGGGATCAACCCGCCGATCGCAATGTCATGGAGCAGGCAGGCCAGCACGATCTTCTCGGGCTGCCCGGACCGACGCGCCAAAGCGGCGCTCTGGAGCAGGTGGTTGATCGCAGTCTTGGCGAGGCGGTAACGGAAGAAATCCAAGAGACCGGGCTTCTCCGGCATTTTCGGCAGCCGCGGGTCGTCGCCCATCATCATGCGGCGGCCTTCGCTCAGCGTTTCGAACACCTTGTATTTGCTGTCGTGGTAGGGCTCTCCCAGCGTTACCAAAGCGGGGTCGATCACCACCCGGGTCTCGCCATCCACCTCGATGTCGTAATGTCCCTCACGCGCCAGCTGGGTCATGGCGTGCCTGCTCCCTCTGTCGAAGTTCCTCGAAGCGGGAGTGCCCGCGGGGCACCCCGGCCATGCCGTTGTATAGCAGGCAATTCGAAGAGCGACGATCCCGAGCTCGAATTGCTAGAGTTCCGAGACAATCCGGCTGGCACGGGCCCGGGGGACGGTCCTGACCCCGGGGAACCGAATCAAGCATTGGCTTGTGGCCCGATCCGGTCTAACAAAGACCCCCACATCGACCTCGCCTTGGGAAATTCATGGTCAAAGCCGCTGCGACCACCATCGGACCCTATCTGGGCTCGACCGATATCGCTTACTTCACCATGGAGATCGCGCTCCGGGCCGAGATGCACACCTATAGCGGCGGGCTGGGGGTGCTGGCCGGCGACACCGCGCGGTCCTGCGCGGATCTGGAACTGCCCATCGTCTTCGTGTCCTTGATCAGCCGCCAGGGCTATCTGCGCCAGGAGATCACTGCCAGCGGCGACCAGATCGAGCATCCCGATCCATGGAGCCCCGAAGCCTTCGCGACGCCGCTCCGGGCCAAGGTCGCGGTGCTCATCGAGGGCCGCGAGGTCTGGGTCAGGCCTTGGCTCTACGTGCTGGCCAGCGGACCGGGGCTCGACGTCCCGGTGCTTCTGCTCGATACGGATCTCCACGAGAATGCCGTCGAGGACCGGCGCATCACCGACACCCTCTATGGCGGCGACCAGACCTATCGCTTGAAACAGGAGATCGTGCTCGGCATCGGGGGCTTGCGCATCCTCCAGGCCCTGGGTTTCGACATCCGTCGCTATCACATGAACGAGGGCCATGCGGCGCTGCTCGCCCTCGATCTCCTGCGCCGCTACCCGCGGCCAGCGGATCAGGTGGGGCTCAACACCATGCGCTACGACGTTGAGCCGGTGCGCGAGCGCTGTGTCTTCACCACCCACACCCCGGTGGAGGCGGGCCACGACCGCTTCCCCTACCCGATGATGGAGAAGCTGCTTCAGGGCTATATCGATACCGCGCAGGTGAAGGTGATCTCGGGCGACGACTACCTCAACATGACCCGTCTCGCCCTCAACCTCAGCGACTTCGTCAACGGCGTCGCCAGCCGCCATGCCGAGACGACGACCAAAATGTTCCCCGGCTACAAGATTCGCGCCATCACCAACGGGGTCCATCTTCCCACCTGGGCCCATGAATCCTTCCGCGAACTGTTCACCCATCACTTCCCGGCCTGGGCCCATGAGCCCGAGGCCATGGTCCGCCTCGACCAGCTGCCCGACGACGAGGTCTGGAGCGCCCATCAGGCGGCCAAAGCCGATCTCGTCCACCTGGTCGGAAGCGAGACCGGCGTCCAGCTCGATCCCGCGGCTCCGATCCTCGGCTTTGCCCGGCGCATGACCGCCTACAAGCGCCCCGACCTTCTGTTCACCGACATGGACGAGCTGCTGCAGATCAATGCGCGCCACCCGTTCCAGCTCGTGATGGCGGGCAAATCGCATCCGAGCGACGGCGCGGGCAAGGCCCTGATCCGGCGCATCCACGATCACATTTCCGAGCTCAAGCACCACATCCGGATCGCCTACCTGCCGAACTACAACATGGACCTGGCGAAGACCCTGGTTTCGGGCGCCGATGTCTGGCTCAACACGCCGGAGCCGCCGCTGGAGGCATCGGGTACTAGCGGAATGAAAGCCGCGCTCAATGGGGTACTGAATCTCAGCGTTCTGGACGGCTGGTGGGTCGAGGCGGCCATCGAGGGTGTCACCGGCTGGTCCATCGGCCAGGACGGCGGCCCCAAACAGGCCCGGGCCACCGCCCAGGACCTCTATCGCAAGCTCGAATCCATCGTGCTGCCGCTCTACTACAACGACCGTGCGCGCTGGATCTGGATGATGAAGCAGTCGATCAGCAAGATCGCCTGCTATTTCAATACCCAGCGCATGATGCGCCGCTATGCGGCCGAGGCCTATCTGCGCTAGGCGGCGCCGGGAGGGCCGAGCCCTCTTTGCCGATCATACGCGCGAGCAAAGCGAGGCCTACCCGTCGCTTTTTCCCGCAGGCGGCCGGCGGGACCCGTTGTAGGATGGCGCCAATGGGGTCCAGGCCATGGTCAACGCGGGCTCCCGCTCAGGATGGGATCGCATCGCAATGTCGCCCGGGGTGGAATGAAGCTCGCAGGATGGCAGGCAGCGGAGGCCGATATCCTCGCCATCGTCGAGGCGCGCCATCCTGACCCTTTCGCGATCCTTGGGCCTCATGTCGTCCGCGGCAGCGGCCTGGCGGTACGCTGCTTCGCCCCAGGTGCGGAGAGAGTGGAGCTCCTGGACCGGGATGGAACGGCCCTCGGACCCCTCGCCTGCCGTCATCCCGACGGATTCTTCGAGATCCTGGTCCAAGGCCGCGGGCCGCATGACGCCTATCGGCTACGGGCCGAGAACGCCGGCGGCAGCTGGGAATTCCGCGACCCCTACGCCTTCGGCCCGGTGCTGGGCCAGATGGACGACCATCTGCTGGTCGAGGGGACCCACCGATCGCTTTATGAGCGCCTCGGCGCCCATCCCATAGCTCATGAAGGAGCCGAGGGGGTGCATTTCGCCCTCTGGGCACCGAATGCGAGCCGGGTCTCGGTCGTGGGTGACTTCAACCGTTGGGACGGCCGCCGCCACCAGATGCGCAAGCGCGTCGACAGCGGCCTCTGGGAGATCTTCGCTCCGGATGTGGGCGAGGGCACAAACTACAAATACGAGATCGCCGACCGGAAGGGGCGACTGCAGCCGCTGAAGGCCGATCCCTTCGGCTTCGGCAGCGAGCTTCGCCCGTCGACAGCCTCGGTGGTCGCGCGAACCGACAATTTCACCTGGAAAGATTCGCTGCATTCGGCGGCGCACGCGGGCGGGAATCCGCG
>DATFRE010000304.1:0-9287 GCA_035263545.1 Dongiaceae bacterium | reverse complement strand
CGTGGAGCGACGCAAAGGCCTTAGCGATAGTCCCGGCTTCCCTGCGGCTGGGCACCGTCCTGGTGACCAATTCACGTGTCTGTTTGTCTTGGGTTATGGAAACGGTCACCTTGTAGCCGTCCGTCTCGGTGCTCGGCAATTGACGACTGGATCTTAAGCCCGTGCATCATCTTTTTCCCCTCGCATATTCCATTGAGCGACCGCTCTCAGTGCTAATCCGCACCGTTTTGCGCTGGTGGGCAATTAGGCGCGTGGACGCTCTCAGCCAACTCCGACCATATTCAGTGCTCTCAAAGAAAAGCCCCGCTGGGGTATGGGGTGCGGCGGGGCCTAGCTAGGGAATGACTGTGACAGTTTGTTGACCCCAGGAAGCCACAGAGTGGTGCCGAATGGCCTGGGAAACTAGGCGTTGCGGCGCGGTCAGCGTCGGGACCGAGCAACCGGGCATCAGTGCCCGCGAGACGGTCCAACGGCCCTGGATGAGCGCTTCTTCACAGTCAGCGGACCAGCCAAATGTACAAAGCGGCTGGCTGGTAAGCTCCGAGCTGGCGTAGTCGGAAAGATAGTACGCGACTACCGCCGAGACGAGGGACAAGACCAACACAGCGACTCGGATCGCTCATGTGACCGTGAACCCCCTTCAATGTAGAGTCAGACCAAGAACCAAAGCGGCGATAGCGACGAGCAGCCCGAGACCTGATACGACTAGCGACACATTGGCTCGAAACTCAGTCCGAGCCAGTATGGCTGTATTGTCGAGCGTGCGCTTGTGGCCGAGCATTTGCGAGACCACAATTCGGCAATGTCTGAGGTGTGCCATCGATTCTGCGAGGGGGACGGGATCCTTCAGCCACAAGGGCGTTTCCTTCAATTGCTCGTCAATGCGTTCCACCAGCCACGCGAGATCGTCGGCATCGGCGGTCTCGATCGTCTTTTCAAAATTTCCATCGGGGAATAGCCGCCACGCCTGAATCAGCTTCTGGCGGCGGGCGTCGATATCCTGGAGCGGCTGGGATGGCACAGAGGAATTATACTGGACAAAATTCTCGGGTGTGCCCCCCCCCGTGCCGGCACCCTGTCGGCTTGTTCATGCCGCCGTGCCACGGATCGACGTCACCACATCGCCTAGCTCCAGCATCTGACGACCCCTATTTTGAGGAGCTCGGCGCAAGTGCCTGGGACCCGGGGGTCCCGGGGCGGGGCTTAACCCACAGTCCGGGGAGAAATCTTACCCCGACGGCATCGCCCACGCTGGAGGGTGGCTTCGGCTGAGGCGATGCCCGCGCTCTCCCGCCACCAGTCATCAATGTGGTAACATGACACCACATTAATGGAGCTTCTCCCGATGGCGGCTTATGCAATCCACGGCAAAGACCCCCAGCGCTGCCGCGCGATGGCGAAGCACGCCGATGCATTTAGAGTTCGCGGCCGGCGCCGCCGGAATTGGCCCGTATCCGGCAGGACGCGCTGTCGTTTTCATGGCGGGCTGAGCACGGGGCCTAAGACGCCTGAGGGGAAGGCCATTGTGGCAGCCGCCATGCAGGAAGGCAGGCGCCGCCGGATCGCCGAACTCGCGCTCGAGGGGAAGAAGATCCGCACCGGCAGACGGCGTCCGAAGCCGGAGTTGTCTCCCGAGGCCCAGCAGCTCGTCGGTCTAATTCGCCAGGTCGGCGAGAACCGGCGGATCCGGGAGGAGGCGGAGAGCGCAGAGCAACAGACATTGCCGCGCAAGCGAGGACGTCCGACGAATGCGGAGGTCCTGGCCCGCTTCGGGGTAAAGAGCGACGAAGAGCTGATCGCAAAGGCCAGAGCGGCGCTCCTTGTACAGCGGCAAAGGTTGCTTGGCTCGGTTTGATTCCTCAGGTCGACCAACTTCGCTTCAAACGCTGACCCGAAACAGCCAGCTGGTTGGCCCCGATTTTTGACCGCAGATTCGGAGAGCAAGGTACCGATTTCGCGCCCCGTCGGGTGGGGCCCGGGCGAATCCCGAGTTGGCTTCGCCGGACGAGGCGCGCTTGCAAGATCAGGATAGACATCTCCTCTATCCACCCCAAAAGGCAATCGTCAGTCCTCCCGCGATTATCAATGTGCCCCCGATGATAATCGGAAGCGTTGGCTGGAGGCCGAAGCCAAACCAATTGATCGCCTGTGCAACAAGGAAGAACAGAGTGACGTAGACCCCCAACAACCTCCCAAAATCCCAGGGCGGTGCATTGACTGTTATTCCATAGGAGAACAGAACGGCGGCACCGAGCACAAAGAAGCCCAGGCGAGTCACGGAGGAATGGCTATGGAGACCAATGCGAACTATGGCGTCGCCGCCGGACTCAAGGATGGCAGCGACGAGCAGAACGAGCAAGAAAGCTGCGCTGGTCACCCATCTACTCCGTGAAACTTTCCAATTGATACGCGCCACCTCACGCGGGCGGCGAGGGGGCCGGGGTGAATCCCGAGTTGGGCGCGCCGACGCGTCCGGCAGCTCGGCCGATTTCGGCCCCTCGCGCACGGTCGATCTCATGCTGTCGATATGCCGAGGTGCCGGCGGTGCCGACCGCAGGATCGAACGGGGCTGATTCGGGGCCGGGAGTGTGCATGGCGTGTGCACAGGCGCATCGGCTCTTGCGCCCGCAGAATCGAAGCTCTGGACCAACTCTTTGATGCAACATGGGATTGCGGTGGTGCCCAGGGGCGGAATTGAACCACCGACACCGTGATTTTCAGTCACGTGCTCTACCAACTGAGCTACCTGGGCGCCCGGAAGGGTTGGGCTTATAGAGAATCCCCGGGCCCCTGTCCAGTCGGCGGGACCAGCTGGACTGGTTCGGCCGGCGATGAAGCCTTCGCCGTCGACGCCTCTGCTCCGCGGCAGATGTCGGCGAACGTCGGCATCGCGCAGGGCGTCTCCTGACGGGTTGATCAGATCAGCTTGTGGGCGACTAGTCCCGCCGGGCTGGCCAAAAATCGGCCTGAAGCGCGCGCCCTTCGTCCTCGAGAAGAGGACCGATGACTTCGGTCTTACGCTGACCTGAGTCGAACACCATGCGGCAAGGCAGGGCGAGCGTTGGGTTCTCCGGATGATTGCCCGTCATCTCCTTCAGGCTCTTTTCCGATTGACCGTAGACGACGGTGCCGATGCCGGCAAAGTAAATCGCGCCCGCGCACATCGCGCAGGGCTCGGCCGAGGTGTAGAGCGTACATCCGGCGAGGAACTGCGGCCCATAGGCCTGTGATGCGCGGGTGGCCAGAACCCGCTCGGCATGGGCCGTCATGTCCCTGCCCGTCATGAATTCATTGCCCTGCTCGAGCAGCACGGCCCCATCGGGTCCGACAAGCAGCGCGCCGAACGGGTGTCCGCCCTGGTCGCGCACGCGGCGGGCGATCTCGAAGGCGCGACGCAGCAGTGCCTCGTGGTCGAGAGCCTTGTTTGTGGGGCCGGCCATGTCACCTATTGGCATCGCCAACCAATTTGGGTCACGCTTGTAGAGAATCCCCTGGTCCCCGTCCAGCCGGAGGGCCAGTTGCGATGCTTCGGCCGGCGACGAAGCGTTCGCCGTCGACGCCGCCGATCCTATCCCTCATATCCGGAGCACGGGCAACGACGAAGCGCCATCGGGGCGTTTCGAATCGAGCCCTCGCCCCCGACCATCCGAGGAGAGGACCATGATCACGCTCGCGATCCGCTATACCGTGGATGTCAACAAGCTCGCCGCTTTCGAGACCTATGTTCGGGCCCTCCCCTCCCAGATCGAACGCGCCGGCGGCAAGGTCGCCGGCTACTATCTGCCGACGAAGCTGGCGGGGCCGACGAACGCCGCCCTCGGCCTGATCGAGTTTCCGAATCTCGCCGCCTATGAGGCCTATCGCGAGAAACTGGCGGCCGATCCGGAGGCGGCCGACAACCTGCGCCGGGCCGAGGCGGCCGGTTGCATCTTGAACGAGGAGCGCGCCTTCATCCGGTCCGTTGCGGGCTGACGAGCCATGGGCATGATCGACCAACCCAAGCTCGATCCCCGGGAGGAGCATTTCCGGATTCCGAGCCCGCTTGCGGGACACAAGCTGTTCCTGCGCCGGCTGCCGGCTGAGGAGCCGGGCGCCGCCCCTACGCCCGCGGTACTCTATGTCCATGGCGGCACCTTCGCTTCGGCCCTCTCGATCGCCCATCGCTTCGATGGCCGGTCCTGGCGCGACGAGCTCTCGGCCGCCGGCTTCGACTGTTGGGGACTGGATTTCCACGGCTTCGGCGGCTTGAGCGACCCCTATCCAGAGATGGCCGGGCCCGCCGAGAACCATCCGCCCCTCGGCCGTGCCGAGGCCGCGAGCCGACAGCTCGAGAATGCCATGCGCTTCATCTGCAGTCATCTCGACCTAGCCAGGCTTTCGGTCATCGCCCACTCCTGGGGCACCATCGTCGCCGGGCGATTCGCCGGGCGCTGTCCCGAGCTGCTGGACCGGCTGGTGTTCTTCGGCCCCATCGTGCAGCGGCCGCGCCAGGCGGAGCCCCAGCAACTGCTCGCTTGGCGTCTCATCACGCTGAAGGCCCAATGGGACCGCTTCGTGGCCGATGTCCCGCCCGGGGAGCCGGCCGTCCTGTCGGAGCGTCATTTCCGCGACTGGGGCGAGCGCTATCTCGATACCGACCCGGAGAGCCGAACGCGCGAGCCCGCGGCGGTGAAGACGCCTGGCGGCGCCTTCCAGGACGTCTTCGATGCCTGGGCCGGCGCGCTCGCCTATGATCCGGCTCTCATCCGCGCGCCAATTGCGATCATTCGTGGCGAATGGGACAGCTATAGCACCGATGCCGATGCAAGCTGGCTGTTCGAACGGCTGAAGGCTTCACCGCTCCGCCGCGATGTCAAGATTGCCCGGGCGACGCATCTGATGCATCTGGAGGAAACCCGCTACGCTCTCTATCGCGAGGCCGAGACCTTCCTTCGCGGCGGTGATCTTCCTGCGCCGAAGCGGATCGCCTGAATCAGGGGAGACGTCCGATGTTCGCCGTGATCTTCGAAGTCGTCCCGAAAGAGTCGCGCTGGGAGGACTACCTCGGCTACGCCAAGGCGCTGAAGCCAGAGCTGGAGAAGATCGAGGGCTTCCTCGACAACGAGCGCTTCGAGAGCCGCAGCCGGAAAGGCCGGCTGCTCTCCCTCTCGCTCTGGCGCGACGAGAAGGCCGTGATCCGCTGGCGTACCCTGGAGCATCACCACAAGGTCCAGGAAAAGGGCCGGTTCGAGGTGTTCGAGGACTACCATTTACAGGTCGGTGAGGTCACGGCCGACACGGATCTGCCGAAGGGGCAGAGACTGGCGCAGCAGCGCCTGGACGAGACCGAGATCGGCGCCGCCAAGGCGGTGACCATCAGCCAGTGGAGCAGCGCGGACGCCAACCTCCGGCTGCCGCGCAACGGAGAGGAAGGCCTCGTCGCGCATGAGGTCTTCGAAAGCATCACCAGCAAAGGCAAGCTTCTCCTGCCGGCCTCCTGGCGCGACGGCGCGACGGCGGCGGGCTGGCATCCCGCCAAAGTGGCGGGCAAGGCGCCCCGGCATCTCCAGGTCCGCATCATTCGCGATTACGGCATGTTCGATCGGCGGGAAGCGCCGCAGTACTACCCCGCGGTAAGCCGCGAATCCTCTTGAAGCGCTGACCGTTTTCGGCCACTCCCTATCTCCAGGGGGGAACCGAAGACCATGACTGCGATTGCCGATCCCATCGCCCGGGCGGCCGGGCTCGCCTGCTGGTCGGGTCCGGTGGCGCCGGAGCCGCTGACCGGCGGCATCACCAACAAGAACTATCTGGTCCGCGACCGGCGCGAGCGCTTCGTCGTGCGCATCGGCGACGACATCCCCGTGCATCAGGTCATGCGCTTCAACGAGCTGGCGGCGAGCCGGGCCGCCGCCGCCGTCGGGCTCTCGCCGCAGGTCGTCCATAGCGAAGCCGGCGCCCTGGTGTTCCGCTTCATCGAAGGCAAGACGCTGGCCGCCGAGGATGTGCGCCCGCGTCCGATGCTGGCGCGCATCTTGCCCCTCATCCGGCGCTGCCACCGGGAGGTGCCGCAGCATCTGCGCGGCCCGGCGCTGATCTTCTGGGTCTTCCATATCCTCCGGGACTACGCGGCCACGCTGCAAGAGGGGAAGAGCCGCTGGATTCCCGAGCTTCCGCGCCTCTTGCGCGCGGCCGCGGCGCTCGAGGCCGCCATCGGCCCGATCGACGTCGTCTACGGCCATAACGATCTGTTGCCGGCGAACTTCATCGATGACGGGACGCGGCTCTGGCTCATCGACTGGGATTATGCCGGGTTCAACAGTCCGCTCTTCGATCTGGGCAATCTCTGCTCCAACAACGAGGTCGCGCCCGAGGACGAGGACTGGCTTCTCGAAGCCTATTTCGAGCGCCCGCTGGATGACGGGCTCCGCCGCCGCTACCGGACGATGAAATGCGCTTCGCTCCTGCGTGAAGCGATGTGGGGCATGGTGTCGGAGATCCACTCGACCCTCGACTTCGACTATCGCGCCTATGCCAGCGACTATCTCGCCCGCTTCGAGCGGGCCTACGCCCAGCTCGAGCAGGATTGAGGAGCCCATGAGCCGTCTTCCGCGCCAGGCCCGCTGCGTCATCATCGGCGGCGGCATCATCGGCTGCAGCACGGCGTATCACCTCGCGCACCTTGGCTGGAGGGATGTCTTGCTGCTGGAACGCCATAAGCTCACCAGCGGCTCGACATGGCATGCGGCGGGTCTGGTGGGACAGCTCCGCAGCTCCGCCAATATCACCCAGCTCCTCAAGTACAGCGTCGAGCTCTACGACCGCCTGGAAGCCGAGACCGGCCAGGCTACGGGCTGGAGGCGCAATGGGGGCTTGAGGCTCGCCTGCAATGCCGAGCGCATGACCGAGATCAAGCGCCAGGCGACGACCGCCCACAGCTTCGGTCTGGAGATGCATCTGCTCTCGCCGAAGGAGGCCCTCGACCTCTGGCCGATCATGGACATCGCCGACCTCGTCGGCGCCGCCTTCCTGCCGACCGACGGCCAGGCCAATCCCGCCGATATCGCCCAGGCCCTCGCCAAGGGGGCACGCGCCGCCGGTGTCACCATCCTGGAGGACTGCCCCGTCACGGCGATCACGGCCGAGCATGGCCGCGCCGCGGGCGTGGTGACGGCAGAGGGCGAGGTCGCGAGCGAGGTCGTGGTCAATTGCGGCGGCCAATGGGCCCGCGAGATCGGACGGCTCGCGGGTGTCTCGGTGCCCCTGCAATCGGTCCAGCATCAGTATCTCGTGACGGAGCCCATTGCCGGTGTGCCGCGCAACCTGCCGACGCTGCGCGATCCCGACCGCCTGATCTATTTCAAGGAGGAGGTCGGCGGGTTGGTCATGGGCGGCTATGAGCCGAACCCGATCCCGTGGGCCGAAGCCGGCATTCCGGAGGGCTTCCATTTCGCGCTGCTGGAATCCAACCAGGACCATTTCGAGCCGCTGATGGCCGAAGCACTGGCGCGGGTGCCGGCCCTGGAGACGGCGGGAATCAAGAGTTTCATCAACGGGCCGGAATCCTTCACACCCGATGGGAATTTCATCCTCGGCGAGGCGCCGGAGCTCAGGCACTTCTATGTCGGCGCCGGCTTCAATGCCTTCGGCATCGCCAGCGCCGGCGGCGCCGGGCGGGCGCTCGCGGAATGGATCGCCGGCGGCGAGCCGCCCATGGATCTCTGGCCCGTCGACATCCGCCGCTTCGGCCAGCTCCATCGTGACCGGCGCTGGGTCTTGGCGCGTACGCTCGAGGCCTATGGCAAGCATTACACGATGGCCTGGCCGCATGAGGAATATGAGAGCGGCCGGCCCTTGCGCGTCTCCCCGCTCTACGAGCGCCTCAAGGCCGCGGGCGCCTGCTTCGGCTCCAAGCTCGGCTGGGAGCGCCCCAACTGGTTTGCGCCAGCGGGCATGGAGGCGAAGGACATCTACAGCTATGGACGGCAGAACTGGTTCGAGGCGGTGGGATCCGAGCACCGCGCCGCGCGCGAGCGGGTCGCTATCTTCGACCAGACCTCCTTTGCCAAGTTCCTGCTGCTCGGCCCCGACACCGAGGCGGCGCTCTCCTGGATCGCCGCCAACGACGTCTCGCGCCCGCCGGGCAGCCTTGTCTACACCCAGATGCTGAACCGGCGCGGAGGCATCGAATGCGATCTCACGGTCTCGCGCCTGGCGGAGGATGCCTATTACATCGTCACCGGCACCGGCTTCGCCACCCATGATTCCGCCTGGATCCAGGCGAACATCCCGGGCGGGTTGGATGCGCGGCTCATCGATGTGACCTCGGCCTATGGCGTGCTCTCGCTCATGGGACCGCGCTCGCGCAAGGTGCTGGCCGCCATAGCCGAGAGCGATCTCGACAACAGCGCCTTTCCCTTCGGCAGCTGGCGCGAGGTCATGATCGCCGGCGCGCCGGTCCGGGCACTGCGCGTCACCTATGTCGGCGAGCTGGGCTGGGAGCTGCATGTGCCGGTGGAGGCGATGCTGGCGGTCTATCAGGCGCTGATGGATGCCGGGCAGCCCCATGGCATCGCCAATGCCGGCTATCGCGCCATCGAATCCCTGCGGCTGGAGAAGGGCTATCGCGCCTGGGGCGCCGATATCGGCCCCGACCATACGCCGCTGGAGGCAGGCCTCGGCTGGGCAGTGAAGCTGAAGCAGAACACGCCTTTCCTCGGCCGCGAGGCGGTGATGGGGCAGATCGGCAAGCCGCTTGCCAAGCGCCTCGCTTGCTTCACCGTCGCCGATCCCTCGGTCATCCTGCTGGGGCGGGAGACGATCTTTCGCGACGGCAAGCAGGTCGGCTGGCTCACCAGCGGCGGCTGGGGCTACACCGTCGAGAAGAATATCGGCTTTGGCTATGTCCGCCGTGCCGAGGGCGTGCCCACGGATTGGCTGAAAAGCGGTCGCTACGAGCTGGAGGTGGCGAGCGAGCGCGTCGCCGCCGAGATCCATCTGGCCCCCCTCTACGATCCGGAGATGACGCGGATCAAGGCCTGACCCGAAGGCTTATTCCTCCTCGTCGCGCTTGCTTCCCGCGCCCTCCGGCCCCTCTTCCGTCGGCACGCGATAGGCCTCGCCCAGCCAGCGGTCGAGATCGATCCGCCGGCAGCGCTCGGAGCAGAAGGGCCTGAACTCGACGGCCACTGGCTTGCCGCAGATGGGGCAGCTGGGCTTCTTCGCGTGGCGCCGCGGCGCGCGCTCGGCCGCCTTGGCGCTCATGTCCGCGTCGTGTCTTTCGGGGGCTTCAGCATTTCCGACAGCGG
>DATFRE010000303.1:0-2505 GCA_035263545.1 Dongiaceae bacterium | reverse complement strand
TGTCTGGGCCAATGCCGTCGATCCCGGCTATCCCTATCACGCCGGCACCTTCGGCACGGTCTATAACCAGGGGCTCGCGCTTGCCGCCGCCAATGCGGTGATCGAGGCCGGAAACTCCGCCCATGCAGGCGGCTCGATCGCTATCGGCGGCAATATCGACGTCCATGCGCTGCTCCGCAGCAACGGCCTCACCTTCGGCTCGATCTCGAATGCCAACCGCGCGCTCGGCCATGGCGAGTTCGCCAGCCTCGGGACCGCCTATCTTGCCCAGACGGCCGCCGCCCAGCTCGAGATCATCACCGGCCATGGCAACATCGCGCTGCAGGGCGCGAGCGTCACCGCCCGCAACAAGCTGGTCGCGAGCGGCCCACCGGTCGTGGGAAAGGGTCCCTATGGCTCGGCCGCCGTCGGGGGCGCGAATGCCGATGTCACCATCGATGCCGCGGGGGCCGCCGTCCACCATGGCGCGCTGGCGGTCGCCGCTGCTGCAACGGCGCCGCATGTGCAGTTCTCCGGCAATGCGCGCTTCAAGGGAGACACCAAGGTCAATGTCACCTCGGCCGGGGTTGCCACCAGTCCGCCGGTAGCCGTCGCGGCTCCGGCCACAGGCCCGCCGAACGCACCGGCTGGAAGCGTCGCGGTCGTGCCGCCTAGTCCGGCGCCGCCGGCGCCGGCGGCCATCGCTCCTCCGGCCCCGCCCAGCGCGCCGGTTGGAAACCCGGCGGTTATGCCACGCAAATCGTCGCCTCTGGCCGGCTGGCCGAACGCCGATGCTCAGACCTGGTTCAATACCCTTCTGCATGCGCAGCAGGGCGGCTCGATCATCGGCGCCTTGGCCATTGCGCATCCCGTGAGCTGGGGTCATTGGGGCATGACCCCGGGCGTCGGTCAGAAACAGGCCCCGATTCAGCAGCGGAACCTGCTCGAGCTCCTTGGGCTTCATTCAGCAGATAGCGCGTCCACGGCCGTGCCAGAGCCTCCGCCAAAAACGCGGAGGCCCTTCCCCCTCGGCCCCTGAGCCGAATCCGAGGGGGAGGCGTCACTGAAGGCTGCGACGGAACTCCCGCGGGCTGACACCCGTCACGCGGCGGAAGACCGTGGCGAAATTGCTGGATGCGCTGTAGCCCGCGGCGATCGCGACTTCGGTGATGGTGCGGTCGGGCTCGGCGAGCAGCTGCTTGGCATGCTCGACACGCTGGCGCACCTGGTACTGATGAGGCGGCATTCCCAGGGATCGGGTGAAGGACCGGCAGAAATGCGTCGGGCTCAGCTTGGCGAGTGCTGCCAGCTCCTCCAGCGAGATATGCCTGTCGAGATTGTCGTTGATAAAATCGCAGACGATCCGCCGCTGCCAGCCGGCGAGCCCGCCCCGCTCGATCGCGGGCGGGCGGCCGTCTCCCGCATGCAGACGCGCCAACTCGACGGCGAGGGACGCCGTGAGGGTCTCGGCATAGAGCGGGCTGCTTCCTTCCGGTGCCTCGACCAGGCCCAGTATCTTCCGTGCCGTGGTCCACAGGGCGGGATCGGTGAAGAACAGGCGCGGTTCGAATTGGATCTCGGCGAATCCGATCTCCGGATCGGCCAGCGGAGCGGACGGATCGATATAGAGATAGCCCGTGCGCGGCAGCACCCGCGGCACAAAGGAGCCGCGGAACACATAGCCTTTCGGTACGAAAGACAAGGTCCGGCCGATATCCCGCCGGCTCGAGGCGATGACCCCGTCGACGCGGGATTCGCCCTTGACCCGGATGCCTCTGTCCGCCGCGATGAGCAGATGACAGGAGGCCGTGAAATCGTATTCGAAGCCCTCGCTTGCCGTGAACTGGACGCTTTCGACGCTCAGACCGCGCCAGCTTGCCTCTTGCCGTCGGGCCGCATCGCCCGGCCGCAATCTCATTCTCGGACGCAAATAATCGCCCATGACCTCCTCGACCACAGAGGCCAAAGGGACGCCCCAGGCTGCGCCGCCATTGGCAATACCCCGCCATCCTGCCGGGGCTTCCAGTCTCCTCTCTTCGTGACCCGGAGCCGGCCGTCGTCTCAGCCCATACACGACAGGTGAAGGGGTTTCCTGCGCCTTTGTTACAAAGGTTTCATCTGGCGGAGATGGATTTCCCGCGAGGCCCTCGAGGGTTGGGCTAGTCGGCCAATAGCTGGGTGATACGGCCGCCGCAATCCATGTCGTCGGCGCCGCCGAAATCGGGCGTCGGGATGGGGATCAGTCGGTCGATGGAGAATCTCGGCGAGCGAATCTTGCCCTGCACGACGACTGGGGCATGCAGGTTGAGCAGGCTGAAATCCTTTGCATCGGCAGTTATCACGAGCTTTATCGCCTGCGTCCTCAGACCCACATTGCCGTTGAAGTGGAGCACGGACTTCTGGGTGTCCATGAAGCTGCGGTCGAGCCGTCCGTCGCCGTTCTGCAGGGTGAGCCGGCCCGTGGCACAGCGGATCGGGATCCGGCCGTCGCCGGTGATGTAGATCAACAGCGCGTCGCCGATATCG
>DATFRE010000302.1:0-2986 GCA_035263545.1 Dongiaceae bacterium | reverse complement strand
CCGATCGAATTGCGGTAGAAGCCGGTGATGCCGAGCTTCAGGCCGCTCGCCGCCGACGCCTCACCCGCCACCAGACCGGCGGCGACCAGGGCAGTCGTTCCATATAGAACTTTCTTCATTACGAAGGTTCCCTTCTCTAGTTCTGAACCGACCGCCCTAGGAGCTGCATCGGTTCGATTGTTAGAGCCCCCAAAGTCATGGGCCCCGTCGTGGCCACGCCAACGGACCCGAAAGGAATTCGATGCCCTTAACGTAAAATTGGCCAAGCGCCTCAGCATCCTCATCCGTAAGGGCCGTAGGGTCAAGAAATGTGGCGGGCGGGCGTTGCTTTTTGGAGCAAACTGTGGCGCGGGAGCCACGATGCGTGAAGGCCGCCGGCCAAGAGCTTGAAATAATGTGATGATTCGACGGCCGCGACAGGCAAATTCCAGAACAGCAAGCGAACAAATAATGGCAGGAATGACTTCCCGTGATCCCGGACGAGACGGCCGCGGCCGATGCGCGACTCCTGATTCGATTCGGCGAATCGATCGACTCGGCGCGGGGCGGCCAAGCTTTGCATCGAGTCGCCGTTTGAGCCATTGTCGCCGGGCTCGCGAGATGACCCGACTTTGCCGGGTCTCGTGTACCAGGTGGCTGAACCAGATACCGAGTCGTCATGAATCCCTTGCAGGCCGCGCAGCAGGCCCATAGCGCCGGCGACCTCCAGACGGCCGAGCGATTCTATCGCCAGGTTCTCGCCCAGCAGCCGGCCAATTTCGACGCGCTCCATCTTCTGGGTGTCGCCCGGGCGCAACAGGGCCACTACGACGAGGCCCTGCGGCTCATCGGCAAGGCGCTAGCGTTGAACCCGCGGGATCCGGGTGCGCTCAGCAATCTCGGCAATGTCCTCTCCGAGCTCGGCCGGCCGGCAGAGGCGGTGGAAAGCCTGAAGCGCGCGCTCGCGCTCAAGCCCGACTATGTCGAGGCGATCTACAATCTCGGCAATGCCCTGAGCAAGGCCCGGCGCTACGAGGAAGCGGTCGAGGCCTATCGCGATGCGCTGCGCCGCCGGCCGGAGCTGCCAGCGGCGGAGTTCGCCCTGGCGGAGGCGCTGCGCCAGCTCAATCGGACCGATGATGCCCTCGCCGTCCTCCAGCAGATTCTGGATCGCGACCCCCGGAGCTCCGATGCCTATAACCGGCGCGGCGTGATCCTGCGCGAGCTGGGCCGTCCCGAGGAAGCCCTCCAGGCCTTCGATGCTTCGATCGCCCTCGACCCGACGCAAACAGAACCCTATCTCGCTCTGGTCTCGCTCAAGGGCGTGACGGTCGACGATCCGCGCATCGGCGCGATGGAGCGGCTGGCCGGGCGCGGCGACCTGCCGCCGGACCGCCGCAGCCTTCTGCTCTTCGCCCTCTCCCAGGCCTATGAGCGGGCCGGCCGCCATGAGGAGTCCTTCCGGCATCTGCTGGAGGCGAACCGTCTGCGCCGCGGCCAAGTCACCTATGACGAGCGCCCGGCCAGGCGGCGCTTCGAACGCCTGCGCCAGTACTTCACCACCGAGCTGATCGCCGAGAAAAGCGGCCAGGGTGCCGCATCGGATCTGCCGATCTTCGTCCTTGGGTTTCCCCGCTCGGGCACCACCCTGGTGGAGCAGATCCTCGCCAGCCATCCGGCGGTCCACGGGGCCGGCGAGCTTGCCTTCATGGGAGAGATCGCCGCAGGGCTGAAGGCGCGCGAGACCCTCTATTTTCCCGAATGCATGCCCTTTCTCGGCGCCGAGGCGCTGGTTCACGCCGGCGAGGCCTATGCCGCGCGGCTGCAGGCGCTGGCGCCGGAGGCGCCCCGGATCACCGACAAGATGCCCGACAATTACATGTTCGTCGGGCTCATCCATCTCATCCTGCCCCGCGCCCGGATCATTCACCTGCGCCGCGACCCGCTCGATGTCTGCCTCTCCTGCTTCGGCCAGCACTTCGCCAACGAGATCAACTATTCCTACGATCTCAGCGAGCTCGGCCGCTATCACCGCATGTATCTCGACCTGATGGAGCACTGGCGCCGCGTGCTGCCGCCCGGCGCGATGCTGGAGGTGCAATACGAGGCGGTGGTGGAAGACATCGAATCCCAGGCCCGACGAATTCTGGACTATTGCGGCCTGCCTTGGGATCCCCGCTGCATCGCCTTTCATGAGACGGATCGGCTGGTGCGCACCGCCAGCGTCGACCAGGTCCGCCGGCCGATCTACCGCTCCTCGATGCAGCGCTGGCGGCACTACGAAACGCACCTCGCGCCGCTGATGGAGGCCCTGGCCGCCGATCCCGCCGCCGAGCCGCAGCCGGCGCCGGCGCCCGCCACGGCCCCCGTCGCCGCGCAGATCGGCGGCCCTTCCACTTTGGGCGAGGATCTTCTGCCGCGCGCCTTGCGCGCCCATCGCGAGGGCAAGCTCGCCATGGCAGACAAACTCTATCGCCGGATCCTCGAGCGCACGCCGGGCGACATCAATGCCCTCCAGCTTCTGGGCGTGATGCGCGCCCAGCAGCGGCGCTTCGCCGAGGCCGAACCGCTTCTCGCGAAGGCGGCCTCGGCCGATCCTGCGAACCCGGATGTCCAGAACAATCTGGCCAATGTGCTGATGGAGCTCGGCCGCGTGGGCGAGGCGGCGGAGCGCTTCCGCCGGGCCTTGGCGCTTCGGCCGACCTTTCCGGAGGCGCATTACAATCTCGGCAATGCACTCCGGCGCCAGGAGCGCGGGGAGGAAGCCATCACCGCCTACCGGGCCGCGCTCGAGCTCCGGCCCCACTACCGCGACGCGATGCTCAACTTGGCCGATCTGCTGCGCTCGACACAGCAGCCGGAAGCAGCCATCAAGCTTCTCGAGCGGCTTCTGGCGCTCCGCCCGAAGGACGGTGAGGCCCATGGCCTGTTGGCGAGCGCCCTGCGCCAGACCGGACGCATTCCCGAGGCCAAGGCGCATTTCGATCAGGCCGTCACCCTGAATCCG
>DATFRE010000301.1:0-2047 GCA_035263545.1 Dongiaceae bacterium | reverse complement strand
GACTCGGATACGCGGCTGCGGTCTAGTAACCACGAGGCGGGAAGTTCCCGCAATAATGTCGCTCGCCCAGCTATGCGTTCAGGAGGAAGACATGACGTGGAAGGCTCCCCGGATCGTCGCCATCCGCGTCGGCATGGAAATCAACTGCTACGCCTGTGCCGGACTCTAGGGAGCAGATGTCCGCCGACCTCGCGGCGCTGTGTTGAAGATGGTCGTTCCCGGCGCCGCTGCCAAAGACACTTCCCTCCATTCGAATTCTGATCCATGCGCCGACCGGCCGCGGGCAAGGCCAAGAACTCGTATATCCATGCTCCCGAGCACCGGCCTCGGCGGCCGCATGCCGCATCTGCCCGTCGGCTGCGCTTCTGGAGGCGCCGCGCGAACAACCCTGGAATGATGGCGATAGCCGGCCAACGAGCACAGCCGCCGAAGGCCCGCGCGGTAGAGCTTCCGAATCAGACCCGTTTCAACGTCAACGAGAAAGCAAAGGGAGGACTTTGATGAGCAAAATGATGACCAGTGGGATCCATCGCCGAACGATCCTCAAGGCGGCAGCGGCGGCCGGCGTGATGCAGGTCGCGAGCCCCTTCATCATCACCGTGCGCGGCGAGGAGCCGATCCGGATCGGCCTCAACGACCCGCTGACCGGCACCTATGCCGAGCTCGGCAAGAACGAGCAGATCGGCGCTGCGCTCGCGGTCGAGCAGATGAATACCAAGGGCGGCATCCTCGGCCGCCAGGTCGAGCTCCTGACCGAGGATTCCACCAGCGGCGATGTAGGCACGGCGGTGCAGAAGGCCCGCAAGCTGATCGACCGCGACAAGGTCAGCTTCCTCCTCGGCAACGTCAATTCCGCCATGGCGCTGGCGCTGGGCCAGACCTCGAACGAGCTGAACAAGCTTCATATCGTCACCGGCGGCCATACCGATGCCGTGACCGGCAAGGATTGCCATTGGAACGTCTTCCGCGTCTGCAACACGACGCGCATGGAGACCAATTCGGTGTCGAAGCTGCTTTTCGACCAGTTCGGCAAGAAGTGGTTCTTCATCACCGCCGACTATGCCTTCGGCCACACGCTCCAGCAGGGCTTCGAGGCGAGCCTCAAGCAGTATGGCGGCACGGAGGTGGGCGTCGCGCTGACCCCGCTCGGCACCACCGACTTCTCCTCCTATCTGATCCAGGCGCAGGCGGCCAATCCCGATGTCGTCATCTTCCTGAACGCCGGTCAGGATGCGGTCAATTCGCTGAAGCAGGCGGTGCAATTCGGCCTCGACAAGCGCTTCCATATCGCCGGCGCCCAGCAGGAGCTCGAGGTGCTGAGAGCTCTGCCGCCCGAGGCCCGGATCGGCACCTGGGTCTTCGAGTGGTACTGGAAGCAGCCGGGCGTGCCCCATGTCCCCGAATTCGTCGACGCGATCAAGGGCAAGACCGGCGGCCAAGGACCGACGGCGCGCCACTGGTTCGGTTTCGCCTCGGCCTGGACCTGCGCTCTCATCGCCAATCAGGAGAAGACCCTCGACGCCGTGAAGCTCGCCAAGGCCCTCGAAGGCTTCAAGCTGCCTCCCGAGGTGGCGCTGATGCCCAACGATCCCTTCTATCGGGCCGGCGATCATCAGCTCATGCCCTCCCTCTTCGTCGGCCATGCCGTCGCCCAGGGCCCCGAGCCCGACGACCTGTTCCATGTCGACCAGATCGTCAAGGGGACGGATGTGGCACCGACCGTGGAGGAGACCGGCTGCCATCTCAAATGGCCGGCCTGAGCTTGGCCATCTCCTCGCCTCTCCCAGGGGGCGAGGGGGCAAGTCCGCCGTTACTCCCCTCCCGTGATGGCCGGGCTTGTCCCGGCCATCCACGTAGCTGTTGCAGGAATCGACCTTGCCAGCGAATGTCGTCCCTCGAACTCGGCGATTCGGGGCGGCGCATGCTCCATGCGGGGCGACGTGGATGGCCGGGACTTCGCCCGGCCATGACGGTATTGAGAGCGACCCGAGCGTTGACTTGACAGGCCCGTGGCCCAGGGAAGCATGACCAACGCATGACGCAGCTC
>DATFRE010000300.1:0-3239 GCA_035263545.1 Dongiaceae bacterium | reverse complement strand
GCCGGCTTCGCATCCCGACCGCCATTGTTCAGGTCGGTCAGAAGCCGCTGGTGCGCCGCGGCAATGTCGCCGCCCGCATCGCCAAGGTCATAGGCCGCCGGATCCTCCGGCGGCACAGCCGTCCCGCCCGCCGCCGTCAGGCCCTTGCGGGCGAAATAGTCGGCCGCAGACCAGTCGTACTCGTCATGCTCCTTGGCAACGAAAGACTTGTACTCCTCGGTCAGAGCCTGGGTGAAGGCCGAACCCGTACCCTTCGCCTGCCCAACCTGCTCGATATTGCTGACGCAGCCGGCCAACAAGCCGAGAGCCGCGACGGCGCCGAGAACTTTCATATTCATCTGGATGACCCCTCTCGATTAACTTCGAAAACCGCTACCGGCGACCCCCCGGCCCACCGCAGGACAAACAACCAAGAGCCCCCTCGGCTGTTTCCGCGCCGAGCCCGGGCCACGCCACGTCATTTCGTGCCCGGCCCGAGATGGAAAGGATATTAGGCGACCGACTCTACAAAGTCAAAGTAGCCCGCTTATTCCTTGTGGCCATTGCAGAACTCTTCATCGACTGTGACTATTTTGCCACGGGCGGCAACGGCGTCGGCCCGGTCATGCGTGACCAGAAGGGCAGGCAGCTGCCGCTCCCGGATCCGCCGGAAGACGAGATCCCGGAACTGGTGGCGCAACGCCTCGTCCAGCCCGCCGAAGGGCTCGTCCAGCAGGAGGGCACGGGGCTCGGAGAGCAGCATGCGCAACAAGGCGACCCTCGCCCGCTGGCCGCCGGAGAGGGTGGCGGGGTCGCGCGCCTCCAGCCCGCCCAGGCCCGACTCGGCGAGCGCCGCCGCCACGCGGGCGCGCCGCTCGCGGCTGGAAAGGCCGGGCAGCAGGCCAAAGGAAAGATTTCCGCCCACCGAGAGATGGGGGAAGAGAAGATCGTCCTGGAACAGGATGCCCAGGCGGCGCCGCTCGGGCGGGAGTGCTGCGATGTCTCGGCCGTCCAGCAGGATATGCCCCTCGGCGACGAAGGCAGGGTCGAGGGTCCCGCAGATGAAGGCCAGGAGGCTCGACTTGCCGCTGCCCGATCGGCCCATCAGGGTGACGATCTCTCCCCGCGGCACCTGCAGATCGAGCGGGCCGATCAAACGGCGCCCCTCCAGGTAGAGTGCGACCGACTCGAGGACGAGGCCCGGCTGGCTCATCTCAAGCCGCGGCGGTGGCGGTAAGCAAGCCGCGGCGCCAGCAAGGCGACCCCGAAGCCGATCAGCGGCAGCGCCGCCTGGAGAAAGCCATAGGTCCCGGCGAGACGCCGGTCGGCGCCGGCATTGGCCGCCACTGCCTCGGTCGCCAGCGTGGCGAATCGGCCGGCCCCGGCGAAGAGGGTCGGCAGATAGAGGGCGATGCTGACGGAAAAACCGACCGCCGCCGCCAGCAGGACCGGGCGCAGCAACATAGGAAGGGTCACCGCGAAAAAGACCCGTGCTTCGCCGGCGCCGAGGCAAAGCCCGGCGCGCCGGTAGCGTTCATCGAGCGCCCGGTAGGGATCGGCCAGCATCAGGAAGACATAGGGCAGCACGAAGACGAGATGGCTCCAGATCAGCGCCGCCAAGCTTGCCTCCAGCCCGAGCCAAGCGAGAAGTGCCGTCATCCCGAACATGAAGGAGATCTGCGGAATCAGCAGCGGCAGATAGATGAGCCACAGGACGCGCGCGGTCGGATGCAGACCATGACGGCGCTCGTTCTCCAGGCAACCGAGGCTGAGGGCAAGCGCGATTGCAGCCGTGGCGACGGCAAGAACGAGGCTCGTGGCGAGCACCCGGCCGAGGCCCTCTCCGGCGCCGAGCCAGTTGCCGAGGCTCCAGCTGGCGGGCAGCCTCTGGGGAAAGGGCCAACGCCGCGCAAGCGACCAGAGGCCAAGCGCCAGGATGCTGGCAGAGGCCAGCAGGAACAGGAGCAGAGCCATGGCACCGGCGATGCGCCGGCTCCAGAGGCCCGCATGGCCGCGCCCACCGCCGGCGAGCCAGGCACGGGCCGCCTGGGCGACGAAGAGCTCGCCCAGGCACCACAGCAGGATCGCGGCTGCCACCAGCAGAAGCTGCAGCATGCCGCCCGCCGCCGCGGGTCCCAGCCTCTCGAGGCTGGGATCGTCGAACCAAGCCAGCAGGAGCGTGGCGAGCGTGGGCGGCGTGCTGGGCCCGAGGATCAGCGCCATGTCGACGACCGAGAGGGAGAAGGCGAGCACCGCATAGACCGGCAAACGAAGCTGGCCGTAGAGCACCGGCAGAATGACCTTCAGCCAGGCCGTGGCCGGGCCATAGCCGAGACTGCGGGCGATGTCGAGGAAGCGGGCGACTGGAATCTGGTTCATGCCGGCGATGACAGCGAGCAGCAGGAAGGGCGTCTCCTTCAGCCAGAGGCCGGCGGCAAGCGTGAGGCCGAGCCGATCGCCGGGAATCGGGAGATCGGGCGGCAGTCCGCCGCTCGCCACCAGAGGCGCGACCAGGCGGACGAGCCAGCCGCTCGGCGCGACGAGAAAGGCGAAGCCGATGGCGAGCGCCGCATGGGGTATCGCCAGCAGCGGCGCCAGCAGGCGCCGGATCCAGGCGAAGAGGCGCGTGCCCTCGAGGCTCGCCGCCAGGCCCACGGCGGTAAGGAAGGAGAGGAGCGTCGCCAGCAGGCCGCTGACGAGGGTCGCCGCCAGCGCGCCCGGCAGCTCCGGTGCGGCGAGAAGATCGGTGAAAGGGCGCAGCGAGAGGCGGGTTTCACCGAGGCCGGGCAGAAACCCGAGCGCCGGCAGCAGCGTGCCGATGAGACCGGCAAGCACCGGCAGCAGGAAGAGGGCCAGGGTGATCGCCGGCATGAGGGCGAGCCATCCGCGCCGTCGCGGCGCGCCGGCGGTCAGCGGGCGTAATGCCGCCGCCATTCCTCGGCGAGCCGTGTCATCCAGCTCGGGTCCGGCTCCGGCAGAGTGCGCCCGAGCTTGTCCGGCGGCAGGGTCGCAGCTCCCAGAGGGAGATCGGCGAAGAGCTTGCGTCCGGCCGGATCAAGCTTCGTCACATCGAGCACGGTCGGATCGCCCCAGAGAGCGGGATCCTGCTTGCGGGCCTGGGCCTCCGGCGACATCAGGAAATTCGCCACGACCATGGCGCCGGCCTTCGCATTGGCATTGAAGGGAATGGCGACGAAATGGGTGTTGGCGATGCTGCCGCGGTCGAAGACGTAGCTGCGGACGGTCGAGGGCAGCAGGCC
>DATFRE010000299.1:0-3787 GCA_035263545.1 Dongiaceae bacterium | reverse complement strand
ATCGGCGCGGCGGTGGCCAAGGGCTTCGCCGCTGCGGGCGCCCGGGTGGCGGTGCATTACAACGCGAGCGAGGCCGAGGCGAAGAAGGTGGTGGAGGAGATCGAGGCTGCCGGCGGCCAGGCACTCGCCGTCAAGGGCGATCTCGGCGGCCGGACCGGCTCCGTGGCCCTGGTGGAGGAGGCCGCCCGCCGGCTCGGCGGCCTCGACGTGCTGGTGAACAATGCCGGTGCGCTGCTGCGCCGGGCGCCCCTGGGCGAGATCGACGACGAGCTGTTCGACAAGGTGGTCGACCTCAACGCGCGCTCCGTCGTTATGGCTTCCCAGGCCGCCGTGGCGCATCTGAAGCAGGCAGGCCAGGGCTCGATCATCAACACGAGCTCGGTGGCCGCGCGCAATGGCGGCGGGCCGGGCTCGGCGGTCTATGGCGGCTCCAAGGCCTTCGTCTCCAGCATCACCCGCAACATGGCCCGCGAGCTGGCGCCCCAGGGCATCCGCGTCAACGCCGTGGCGCCCGGGGTGATCATGACCCCCTTCCACGACCGCTTCACCTCGCCGGAGCTGCTGGAGCAGCTGCGCAAGGGAATCCCCATGGGCCATGTCGGCGCGCCGGAGGATTGCGTCGGCGCCTTCCTCTTCCTCGCCTCGCCCGCGATGAGCGGCTACATCACCGGCCAGACCATCGAGGTCAATGGCGGCCAGTTGATGCCGTAGCTTGCGGGCAGCCGCCCGCGCTACGGTGTCACGCGCAGGGGTGTCGCCATTCCGGCCGCATAGTGGCCCGCGACATTGCAAATGAGCAAATACGACCCAGGGGCAAGCGTGACATCGACTTCGCGGGACATATTGGGCTGCAGCTCCGACGTGTCGCCGAGAACCTTCACCTCCGTCTCGGGCACCTTGGCCTGGCTGTAGTCGTAGGGCAGCGGGTTCGCGGGATCGTCGACGGCGACGATGAGCATCTCATGCACCATCACCCGGGACCAGTTCGTCACGTCAAACTTGACGGCACCCGCCTTGACGGTGTCGTGGTCGATGCGGATCGCCATCGTGCCCATGGTCGGGTTCAGGCTCATCATGCCCGGTCCCCAGCCATATCCGGGCCGCATCATCCCATAGCCGCCGCCCATCATTCCCTGGCCGGCGCCATATCCCGGGGCCATCATGTACTGCCCCATGGGGCCCATCCCCGCGCTGGAAGAGATGTCGGTGAGGGCCACCTTGATCGTCGTCTGATCCTCGGCGGACGCGCTCGGCGATGCCACGGACAAGCCGGCAGTCATGACGGCAACAGCACCTAGAGTAGCGAGCTTCCTCATGGCTTTCCTCCAAGTGGCAAGGGTGTCTACATCACTGTCGGCATTCGGTGACCGTGGGCATTGATTCAAGTCAACGGTTCCCCGGTGGCCCCGGAGGGAGACAAGGATCGCGCGGCATCAGTCCGCGATTTTACTGTTATACTCGTTGTCAAAAGGTGCGGGGTGCAGCACGCGGTGGATCATCGAAGTGCTGGCGAACCTGTTGGCCATGTTGACCCGCGTCTTCGACGTGCCGCCGGAGAATATGGACGATGGCAGGTCCGGCAATATGCCGCCGCCGGAAGGCGGTGTTTCCTCGACCGGCGCGAGGAATTAGCCGGCTAAGCTCCTAACTCTAGCTCTCGAAATCGCGGGAATGACGGTAGGGGCTGCGACTCTACCTTCCTCGCTCGCTCCGCCCCTGCGGATATTGCAGCCGGTACTCCGCCACAGCCTGCTCCATGGTGACGAACTGGGCGCCGCCGGCGCGGAGATCGCGGATCAGCTGCTCGAGCATCAGCATGCGATGGCCGCGGCCGATGACATGGGGGTGCAAGGTATAGGTCAGGATCCCCCAGCCGTAATGCTCGCGCATATAGGTGAAGTCGGCGAGCCAGTTCTCAGCCACCAGCCGCGCGTTCATGAGCCCCGGCTGGATCACATTGGCCATGCGCATGTATTCGAAGGCCGGGTAGTCGTCGAGGGTCCAGCTGATGGGCATCTCGACCAGCGCGGTATCGGGGCCGAAGACCAGCGGTTCCTCGAGCTTGGCGACGTCGCCGTCGCGGGCCTGATAGGGCAGGTAGTCATGGCCCATCAGGCTGCTGTCATAGACGAAGCCATGCTTCAGCAGGAGCTGGATGGAATAGGGGCTGAGATCCCAGGCCGGTGAGCGATAGCCCCGGGCATTGCGCCCTGTCAGCTTCCTGATCGCTTCATTGCCGCGGACGAGCTCCCGCTCCTCAGCCTCGCGGCCCAGGCTCGCCGGCACGCGATGGGTCCAGCCGTGATGGGCGATCTCATGACCGGCCTCGACCACGGCGGCAGCGCAGGAAGGATAGCTCTCGATGGTATGGCCGGGGATGAACCAGGTGGTGGTGATCGCTTCCCGGCGCAGCAATTCGAGGATGCGCGCCGTGGCCACGATGCCGAAATCGCCGCGGGAGAGCATGGTGGGCGTGGTGAGCTCCCGGGCGATGGCGCCGGAGCTATTGTCATGGTCGAAGGTCAGGCAGACGAAATGCTTGGCCATGGCCGTCTCCCGGGCTGGTGGCTATGCGGGAATCACGATATGGGCGAGCGCCAGGCCATCGGCGTCGAAGAGATGCACGGCGCCGCTCGCGGCGCTCACAGTCAGCGCGCTGCCCGGCTCGACCTTGCTGTCCCCCGGACTGCGCAGCGTGATGTTCGTGCCGTCCGTCAGATGCATATAGACATAGCTCGCCTCGCCGAGGCGCTCCACGGCATCGACGCTGCCTTCGAGGGCGACGGGACCGCCGGTGCCCGCGGCCATATGCTCGGGCCGGATGCCGAGCGTCACCTCCTGGCCCGGCGCCAGCGCGGCCTCGATCTTCCGAAGCCGGGTCTCGCGCCCGTCGGCCAGCGCGATGCGGGCACCCTCGGCGTCGCTCGCCACGACCCGTCCCTTGATCAGGTTCATCTTCGGCGAGCCGATGAAGCCGGCGACGAAGAGATTGCGCGGCCTGTGATAGAGCTCGAGCGGCGCGCCGGCCTGCTCGACGCGGCCATGGTTCAGCACCACGATCTTGGAGGCGAGCGTCATGGCCTCGACCTGGTCATGCGTCACATAGATCATGGTGGCGGCGAGCTGGCGGTGGAGCTTCGCGATCTCGATGCGGGTATTGACCCGGAGTGCTGCGTCGAGATTGGAGAGCGGCTCGTCGAAGAGAAAGACGCTGGGCTCGCGCACGATGGCGCGGCCGATGGCGACCCGCTGGCGCTGGCCGCCGGAGAGGTCGCGGGGCTTGCGGTTCAGCAGCGGCGTCAGATGCAGGATCTCGGCGGTCCGGCGCACCTTGGCATCCACCTCCGCCTTGCGCCCGCCGCTGAACTTCAGCCCGAAGGCGATGTTGCGGTAGACCGTCATATGCGGATAGAGGGCATAGGACTGGAAGACCATGGCGATGCGCCGCTCGGCCGGCGCCAGCTCGTTGACCCGTCGCCCGCCGATGGAGAGCTCGCCCGCGCCCACGCTCTCGAGCCCGGCGATGATGCGCAGCAGCGTGGTCTTGCCGCAGCCCGAAGGACCGACGAAGACGCAGAACTCGCCATCCTTCACCTCGAGATTGATGTCGTGGAGGATCTCGACCACGCCGAAGGATTTCGAGATGCCGCGAAGGGTCACGTCGGGCATCGCTATTTCACCGCACCGGCGGTCAGCCCGCGCACGAGCTGGCGCGAGAACAGGATGTAGAGGACGAGGATCGGGGCGATCGCCAGGGAGAGCGAGGCGATCACCGCATTCCAGTCGA
>DATFRE010000298.1:0-4366 GCA_035263545.1 Dongiaceae bacterium | reverse complement strand
CCCTTGCCCAGCAAGTTGCGCTCCGAGAGCTTGACCAGGCCCTGGGGACCGTTGGTGGTCGAGTAACCCAGGCCGAAGCTGAGCTCGCCGGTCGACTGCTCCTCGACGTTCACGTCGATGATCGTCTTGTCCGGGGTCGTGCCCGGCAGCGTCTTCACGTCGACATTGCTGAAGAAGCCCAGATTGCTCAGGCGCTGCTTGGTCAGCTGCAGCTTGGCGCTGTTGAAGGCATCGCCTTCGACCAGCCGGAACTCCCGACGGATGACGCTGTCCAGCGTTCGCACATTGCCGTTGATGTCGATGCGCTCGACATAGACCTTCGGGCCCTCGTTAATGGAGAAGGTGAGATTGACGACATGCTTCTTCTGGTCGCGGTCGAGGCGTGTCTGCACGTCGACGAAAGCGTAGCCCAGGGCCCCGAGGGCATCGTTCAGGGCGGAGGTGGTCTTGTCGACGTCGCGCTGGTCGTACCAGTCGCCTTCCTTGACCTGCACCAGGCTGCGCAGCACCGCGGGATCGAGGTCCTTGAGCGAGGTCTTGACGTCCACCTTGCCGACCTTGTAGCGCTCACCCTCGCTCACGGTGAAGGTGATGTAGAAGGCATCCTGCTCGGGAGACAGCTCGGCGACCGCCGAGATGACGCGGAAATCGATATAGCCGTTCTGCAGGTAGAAATCGCGCAGCTTGTCGCGATCGACCTGGAGGCGGTCCGGGTCGTAGGTGTCGGTCGTGATCAGGAAGCGGTACCAGGCCGTCTCGGTGGTGACGATGACCCCGCGCAACTCGCTGTCGGAGAAGGCGTTGTTGCCCACGAAGCTGATCTGGCGGACCTCGGTCCGGTTGCCTTCCTTGATCTCGAAGACGAGGTTCACGCGGTTCTGATCGAGCTTGATGATCTTGGGGTCGACGGTGGCCCCGAAACGCCCGCTGCGCCGGTAGAGGTTGAGGATGCGCTGCACATCGGCCTGCACCCGGCTCTGGGTCAGCACCGTTCGCGGCTTCTCCTGGATCTCGTTCATGAGATCCTTGGTGTCGAGGAAGTCGTTACCCTCGAAGGCGATCTGGTTGATGATCGGGTTCTCGACCACCTTGACCACGAGGGTATTGCCCTCGCGGCTGAAGGCGACATCGGCAAAGAGGCCGGTCGCGAAGAGATTCTTCAGCGCCCTGTCGATCTTGTCCGGGGCGAAGGGGTCGCCGACATTGAGCTGCATGTAGGAGCGCACCGTGTCCGCCTCGATGCGCTGTGTACCCTCGATCTTGATGTCGGCGATGGGGGCACCCCCGAACATGTTCTGCGCCAACGCCGTGGTGGCATGCGCCATCAGCGCCAGAAATGCCAGCGCGACGCCGGCAGCCAGCAGCATTGCCTTCAACCGGTCGCGCAACTCCCCTACTCCCCAGCGCCACCTAAGCGAAGATGTGCTTCAGGAACTGGATGACCTTCATTGAGACGAGATCGTTCCAGGTAGCAAACAGGATCAAACTCAATACCAGTGCAAGTCCGAGGCGCAAACCCCATTCCTCGGCCCGGGGACCGAGCGGGCGGCCGCGCAATGCCTCGGCGCCGTAGAAGAGCAGCCGGCCACCGTCCAGCAGCGGTATGGGGAAAAGATTGATCAGGCCGAGATTGATCGAGAGCAGAACGGCGAAGTCGATGGTGTCGATGACGCTGCGGCTGAAGATGTCCCCCGACATCTTGGCGATCCGCAGAACGCCGCCGACCTCGTTGCTCGGCCGGATGCCCTGGATGATCTGGCCGATAGCTTTCAGCATGTCGACCGTGCGCCGGTAGGTCTCGACCACGGCCATATAGACGGCGGTCGCCGGATCGTAATGAACGATCTCGCCGGACTTGCCCGACGTGATGCCGAGCAGGCCGATGCGATGCTTATCGCCGAAGATATCCACCTGCTCCACGACCTTGGGGGTGGCCGTGATGTCGAGGGACTGGCCGGCGCGCAGGATCTTCATATGCAGCGGCTCGCCGAGCCCCAGCATGACCACGGCGGCAACATCCTCGAAGCGGGAGACGGGCCGGCCGTTCAGGGCGATGATCTTGTCGCCGGGCTCGATCCCGGCGGTGGCCGCGGCGCTGTCCGGCACGACCTCGCCCACCACGGTGGAGGTCAGCTGCTGACCGACGGTGGCGAACAGCACGGCGCTCACCACGATGGCCAGGAGGAAATTCGCCACCGGTCCCGCCACAACGATTGCCGCGCGCTGGCGCAGGGATTTGTGGGAGAAGGAGACCGCCTTGTCGGCCTCGGAGAGCGGGGGGCGCTCCGCCCCCTCCTCCGGCGTCTCGCCGAACATCCTGACATAGCCCCCGAAGGGCAGCAGGCTCACCTTCCAGCGGGTGCCGGCGCGATCGGTCCAGCCGATGATCTCCGGGCCGAAGCCGATGGAGAAGACCTCGACCCGCACCCGATTCCAGCGCGCGACGAGGTAATGGCCGAGCTCATGGACGAAGACGAGCACGGTCAGAACGCAAAGAAAGGGAAGCCCGTAGGTGACCAGCATGGTGAACGGATTCATCGATCTACTCTTTTCCCAGACGCATCGACCAACCGCGGGGCCAAACAACCCCCCACGGCGGCTGACGAATCGCTACCCCCGGCCTTGAACCCGGCTTGCATAGCATAGGCGGCGCAGGCTCGCCTAGTGCCCATTAGCCATGGTTCCACAACGGCTTAACGGGAGGGAACCAAGCCGGACGCGATCTGCCGGGCGGCCTGGTCGGCCGAAGCGATATCCTCGAGGCTCTCGCCCCGCCCTGGCGAGGCGAGCCCGAGCACCTTTTCCACGATTCGGGCGATCGAGGTGAAGGCGATCGCGCCATCCAGGAAGGCCTGCACCGCCACCTCATTGGCGGCATTCAGCACCGTCGGCGCGAGCCCGCCCTCGCCGAGAGCTTCCCGTGCGAGGCGCAAGGCCGGAAATCTTTCAAAATCAGGCGCTTCAAAGGAGAGTTGTCCGATCTCGGCGAGGTTCAGCCGGGCCGAGGGTGCGTACATTCGCCGCGGCCATCCGAGGGCATAGGCGATGGGCGTGCGCATGTCGGGGGTGCCGAGATGCGCCAGCACCGAGCCGTCGACATAGGCCACGAGGCTGTGCACCACCGACTGGGGATGGACCAGGATTTCGATCCGCTCCGAGGGGAGGTCGAACAAATGGTGCGCCTCGATGAGCTCCAGCCCCTTGTTCATCATGGTCGCGGAATCGACGGAGATCTTGGCTCCCATGGACCAATTGGGATGGCGCACCGCCTGGGCGGGCGTGACGCTTTCCATCTGCGCGGCCGAAAAGGTCCGGAAGGGGCCCCCCGAAGCCGTGAGGATGATCTTCTCGACCCCCTCCCGGCGCTCGAAGTCGAAGCACTGAAAGATCGCGCTGTGCTCGGAATCGACCGGCAGCAGGGTGGCGCCGGCCGCCCCCACTTCGCGCATCATGAGGCGTCCGGCTGAAACCAGGCATTCCTTGTTGGCGAGCGCCACCACCGCACCCCGGCGCACCGCCGCCAGGGTGGGCCTGAGGCCCGCGGCGCCGACGATGGCGGCCATCACCCAATCGGACGGCCGCAGGGCCGCCTCGACCACGGCTTCAGGTCCCGCCGCCGCTTCCACGCCGCTCCCCGCCAGGGCCGATTTCAGGGCCGGGTATTGGCGCTCATCGGCGACCACGGCAAGGCGCGGCTTCAGCCGGCGCGCCTGCTCGGCCAGAAGGGTGGCATTGCTGTTCGCCGTCAACGCCTCGACCAGATAGCTGCCGGGATTACGCTCCAACAGATCCAGGGTGTTGGCGCCAACCGAGCCGGTCGAGCCCAGCACCGTCACCCGACGGGGCTCAGAAAGAGTGGCCTTCATCGCGTCCATGCCAGGAGTCCTCCCCCCATTGATTGAGCCAGGGCCACGGCGAGAGCGACCGCGAGGAGCCCGTCGACCCGATCCAGGACGCCGCCATGACCCGGGATGAGATGGCTGCTGTCCTTGACGCCGAAGTATCGCTTGAAGCCCGATTCGACCAAATCCCCTACTTGCTCGACGATGGCGAGGAGCGCGCTCGCCAACACGAGGGGCAAGACCGAGGCCGCGCCCAGCCAAAGGGCCGCGACCCAGCCGACGATGGCCGCCGCCGCAACTCCTCCTAGCAGCCCGGCCCAGGTCTTGTTCGGGCTGATGCGCGGCGCCAGCTTGGGGCCGCCGATCGTCCGCCCGGCGGCGTAGGCGCCGGTATCGGCGGCGATGGCGAGCGCCAGCACCCAGACCATGGTTGCGAGGCCCGCGCCAGGCTGGTGTCGCAGCCAGATGACGGCGATGCTCGGCAGGCCGATATAAAGGGCCCCGACGCCATGCCAGCGGCTGCG
>DATFRE010000297.1:0-15079 GCA_035263545.1 Dongiaceae bacterium | reverse complement strand
TCGAATTGGGCCCCATGACGACCGGCCCGCCCTTGCTGGCGGGCCGGTGATTTTAGCGACAGGGAGAAGATCATGCTCATCGGCGTGCCGAAGGAGATCAAGACTCACGAATACCGCGTCGGGCTGGTGCCGGCCAGCGTCCGGGAGCTGGTCCACAATGGCCACCAGGTCGTCGTGGAGACGGGGGCGGGTTCGGGCATCGGCTTCGACGATGAGGCCTATGTGACCGCAGGGGCCACCATCGCCCAGGATGCGGCGAAGGTCTTCGGCACGGCCGAGATGATCGTCAAGGTGAAGGAGCCCCAGCTCGTCGAATGCAAGATGCTGCGCAAGGGCCAGCTCCTCTTCACCTATTTGCATCTGGCGCCCGATCCGGCGCAGACCAAGGGCCTCTTGGAATCGGGCTGCACCGCGATCGCCTATGAGACGGTGACGAGCCCGCGGGGCGGCCTGCCGCTGCTGGCGCCCATGAGCGAGGTCGCCGGGCGCATGTCGATCCAGGTCGGCGCCCATTGCCTGGAAAAGGCGCAGGGCGGAGCCGGCATTCTCCTGGGCGGTGTGCCGGGCGTGGCGCCGGCGCGGGTGGTGATCATCGGCGGCGGCGTCTCCGGGACCCATGCCGCCCGCATGGCCATCGGCATGGAGGCGAAGGTCACGGTGCTCGATCGCTCCATCGAGCGGCTGCGCGAGCTGGACGAGGTCTTCGGCTCGCGGCTGACCACCATGTACTCGACGGTCGATTCCATCGAGCACAATGTCCTCAACGCCGATCTCGTCGTCGGCGCGGTGCTCGTGCCGGGTGCCGCGGCGCCCAAGCTGGTGACCCGCGAGATGGTGAAGCGCATGCGCGCCGGCTCGGTGCTGGTGGATATCGCCATCGACCAGGGCGGCTGCTTCGAGACCAGCCATCCCACCACCCATGCCGACCCGACCTATGTCGTCGACGGCGTGATCCACTACTGCGTCGCCAACATGCCGGGCGGCGTGGCGCGGACCTCCACCTTTGCCCTCAACAACGCCACCCTGCCCTTCGCGCTGGCGCTGGCGAACAAGGGCTGGCGCCAGGCCTGCCATGACGACCCGCATCTGCGCCACGGCCTCAACATCCATGAGGGCCATGTGGTCTACAAGGCGGTCGCCCAGGCGCTGAACCTGAAATACACGCCGGCGGAGACCTTCCTCGCCTGAGCGCCGGCGGACAGGGTACGGGCGTCGCCAGCGGTGATGCCTGGCATCGCTCGCACCCGAGAGCACCGCATTAAATAATTGATTCTACAACCATTTATTTAGGCCCGTCCGGCCACCTTGCCAAGCTTTCGGCCGCCATGGTAGCCCTAGGCCTCCCTCCGGAACGGCCATCATGACCGAACTCGCAGACTGGTTGACCGAGCGCAAGATCGACGAGGTCGAGTGCCTGGTCCCCGACATCAACGGCATCGCCCGCGGCAAGATCCTGCCGGCGGCGAAGTTCATCAAAAGCGTCCAGGACGAGAGCCTGCGCCTGCCGGAGAGCATCTTCATCCAGACGGTGACCGGCGAGTATTCCGAGAACGCCGATTACGAGGACATCGCCAGCGATCAGGATCCGGACATCTATCTCCGGCCCGATCCCGAAACGATCCGACTGGTGCCCTGGTATCAGGAGCCGACGGCCCAGGTCATCTGCGATGCCTTCGATGGCGACGGCAAGCCGCTGGACGTCTCGGCCCGCCACGTGCTGCGCCGCGTGCTCGCCCTCTACGAGACCAAGGGCTGGAAGCCGGTGGTGGCGCCGGAGCTCGAATTCTTCCTGCTCCAGGTCAATACCGATCCGGACCTGCCGCTCCTGCCGCCGATCGGCCGCTCCGGCCGCGCGGAGACCGGCCGCCAGTCCTACGGCATCGATGCGACCAACGAGTTCGATCCCATCTTCGAGGATGTCTACGACTACTGCGAGGCCCAGGAGATCGACATCGACACGCTGACCCATGAGGCCGGCGCGGCGCAGATGGAGATCAACTTCAATCATGGCGATGCGCTGACGCTCGCCGACCAGTCCTTCCTCTTCAAGCGCACGGTGCGCCAGGCTGCTCTGCGGCACAATATCTACGCCACCTTCATGGCGAAGCCCCTGGCCAACCAGCCGGGCAGCTCCATGCATATCCACCAGTCGGTGGTCGAGATCGAGACCGGCCGCAACGTCTTCGCCGACAAGCTCGGCCGCGACAGTGCCCTCTTCCGCTCCCATGTCGCCGGGCTCCAGCGCTTTCTCCCCCTGGTGATGCCGCTGCTCGCCCCCAATGTGAATTCCTTCCGGCGGCTGAAACCCTATTCGGATGCGCCCATCAATGTGCAATGGGGCGTGGACAACCGCTCGGTGGGCCTGCGCGTCCCCATTTCCGAAGGCCCAGCCCGGCGCATCGAGAACCGCCTCGCCGGGGCCGATGCCAATCCCTATCTCGCCATCGCGGCTTCGCTCGCCTGCGGCTATCTCGGCATGATCGAGCGCATGAAGCCGACGAAGCAGATCGAGGGCAGCGCCTATACCCTTCCCCATACCCTGCCGCGCACCCTCTATGAAGCGCTGCACCGCTTCAACGGCGCCAAGAAGATGCGCCCCGTCCTGGGCGAGCGCTTCATGCGCGCCATGACCCTGGTCAAGCAGTCGGAGCTCGAGGCCTATCAGGGCGTCATCAGCTCCTGGGAGCGCGAGCATCTGCTGCTGAACGTCTGACCAGGCGCGGCACCTCGCCGGCGAAGGTCAGGCTTTGCCAGGGTCCTTGGCCGGCTCCTTTTCGGACTCGGCACCGGTGATCAGGCGGATGCTGCGCCGGAAGGTCACATAGGCCCAGATCCAGTCGAACATCACCGCGAAGCGGTTGCGTGCGCCGACCAGGAAGGCGACATGCACCAAGCCCCACAGCCACCAGGCCGGCATCCCCCAGAGCTTGAACGGGCCGATATCGGCGATGGCGGCCTTGCGGCCGATGGTGGCCATGCTGCCCATATGCCTGTAGCGGAACGGCCCGGGCGGCGGGCGATTCTCGGTGCGGGCGCGGATCACACGGGCGACATAGGCGCCGCCCTGACGCGCCGCGGGCGCGAGCCCGGGGACCGGCTGGCCCCCGGGCCCGGCGACGAGCGCGGTGTCGCCGATCGCGAACACATTCGGCAGGTCCGGCACGGACAGGTCGGGCAGCACCTGAACACGGCCGGCGCGGTCGGCCTTCGCCCCCAGCCACTTCGCCGCCGGAGAGGCCGCCACACCGGCCGCCCAGATCACGGTGCGGGCGGCGATCCGCTCCTCGCCGATCATGACGCCCGCTTGGTCCACGACATTCACCCGGCCGTTGAGCCTCACCTCGATGCCGAGCTTCTCGAGCGATCTCTGCGCCCGTGCGGACAGGCTTTCGGGAAAGCTCGGCAGCACCCGTGGGCCCGCCTGGACCAGGATCACGCGCGTGGTGGCGGGGTCGAAGCGGCGGAAATCCTTCTCCATGCCCAGGCGCGCCAGCTCGGCGATCGCGCCCGAGAGCTCGACACCCGTCGGGCCGGCACCGACGATGACGAAGGTGAGCAGTGCGGCGCGCTCGATATCGTCCTCGCAGGCTTCGGCCAGCTCAAAGGCAACGAGCATGCGCCGGCGGATCGCCGTGGCGTCGTCGATCTTCTTGAGGCCGGGTGCGATATCCTCCCAGGCATCCTTGCCGAAATAGTCATGTCGCGATCCGGTCGCAAGCACGAGATAGTCATAGGGCAACTGCCGGCCGTCGATCTCCACGACGTGCGCCTGCTTGTCGACGGCGCTCACGCGCCCATAGCGGACGACGAGATTGAACTGGTCGCGCAGGATCGTGCGGATGGGCGTGGCGATGTCCGCTGGCGACAGGCTGGCGGTTGCGACCTGGTAGAGCAGCGGCTGGAACAGGTGATAGTTGCGCCGATCGACCAGCGTCACCCGCGCCTTCGCCCAGCGCAGGCCGTGCGCGGCGGCGAGGCCACCGAAGCCGGCACCGACGATGACCACGTGAGGCGCGTCCGCCAGCGAGAAGGCCGGCTTGCCATCGAGCTGCGGAAAGCGGCGGCGCAGCTTGAGATAGATCAGATTGTCGGCCGAGAGCGTCCCTGCGCCCTGCAGGCAGATCAGCCCGAGGACCATCAGCCAGTAGATCATCTCCGGCGGGCCTGAGCCCATCATCATGCCTTTTCCCGCCATCATGACGAGCCACAGGAGCGCGACGATGCGGGTGGCGAAGCCGGCGGCGAGCAGGATGGCGGCCACCGGCGCCATGCCCCAGAGGAAGGCGGCCATGAACAGGCGCATCGCCAGGAGGCCGATGGGGCGGCCGACCCTATCGACGAACTCCAGCAGCCGGCGGACCCGGCCGGCCGCCGGCAGCGCGCTCGACAGCAAGGCCGGCCCGAACAGCTTGTCGAGCGACAGGGCCCCGGGGCCGCGCAGGATCATCAGGGCGAACAGCAGCGCCCAGAACAGGTTCTCCGGTAGGGGCTTGTAGGCGAATTGAATAACCAGCGACAGGATGAGAAGCGGGATCGCGGCGAGGCGGGTGAACGCTCCGAAGGCGATCAGCGGCGGACAGATCAGCTCGATCGCTAAACCGATGATCGCCGCCTTGGTCGGATCGAGCCAGCTGACGGGATACTCATAGGTCGCCAGCAGAAGCGCGGTATTCCAGCTCGCCGCCTTGACCATGCCGGAGAGGAAGAAGGACTGCGCCAAATAGAGCCGGATGAAGAGATCGAGCAGCGGACCCAGCACCCGTTCGGCGAAGCGCAGCAGATCGCTGATGATCTGCATCAGGCGGATGATCAGGGTCATGGCCGGATCCCCTTCCTCGCAGTGCAGCGATCATTGTCCCGCCTGGGCGTGACAACAGCAATGCTTCGGAGGATTCCGCCTTTGGTGGGGTCGCTGCTAAGGCAGGATCGGCATCGCGTCCGCCGTCGGATATCCCGCCTTCACCCAGCCCTCGATGCCGTCGGGATACCAGTAGACCTGGTGGTAGCCATAGCTGATCGCGCGCTTGGCGGCGTTCCAGCCGGGCCAGCAATTGGGATGGCAATAGAAGACCAGCGGCGTGTCGCGCTTGCCGCGGCTGAGCTCGGCCAGGCGGGCCCGGTACCAGCCATCCTGGGCGGCCGTCAGCTTGCCGCGCCCCATATCCGCCAGCCAGATGGAGCTCGGAAGGCCCTTATGCGGCGGGGGCAGCCATTTCGCCTTGGCCGCAACTCCCGGCGGCCGGGGCGGGGCAGGTGATACATCGATCAAGATCGCGGCCGTGTGGCGCCACAGATCGTCGACCCCCTTCGCATCGACGACGTGACCACCCTTGATGGTCGCTGGCACCGGGCCATAGGGCGCACCCGTCCAGAATCCGGCCGGCTCCGGCGGGGCGGCCTGACCGGGCGCCGCAACGAGAAGCAGCATCAGAAGCAGCCCGAGGGGCCGCAGGACGGCAGCGGCTCTCATGACAGGACGCGACGGCATGGTCGGCGGCTGGCGCCGTCAGGTCGCGGGAGGAGCCGGCGGCGGACCGCCAGCTGATCCCGGCGGCGCGGCGCCACCGCTCGGCTTGGCCTTGCTCAGCGCCCAGCCGCCCCACCACAGCAGCGCCCCGATCAGGATGAAAGGCCCGCCCACCACAAATTGTATGCCGCTCAGATTCAGATCGCCGCCTCCGCCGCCACCACCACCGGTCATGTCGCCGATGGTCATGCCGGCGGTGCAGATGCCAGAGAAGGCGGTCATGATGATGCCGATGATCATGATGGTGAGGCCGCAGCCCCGCTTCCAGGTCGGCGCCAGAACCGGCGGACCTTGAGGTGGCGGGCCGTCGGCCGGCGGGCCGGCGGTTGGCTCATCCGCCGGAGGCTGCGGAGTGTCAGACATGCGCCGGCACGGCACGGCGCCGGATGGGCTGGCCGTTCCGGTAGAACAGATTGTAGGTATCGAAGGGAATGATCTTCTGCTCCGGGGTCACGAAATGGATGCAGGAGCGCTTGACCTGGGCGAGGCAGAAGTTGAAGCGGTCCAGGAACTGCACGATCACCACCCGGAAGACCTTGTCATAGCCGAGGCCCGCGGGAACTTCGAATTGCGGGAGGCAGCAGAGCAGCCCGCGCAAGGTGGGATCGGTCTGCTCCCCGGTGCAGGATAAGGACAGCAGGTCGATCAGCCGGCGCTTCAGCTCGGCATCCTTCTCGAAGCTGATGGTGTTGCCGGCATGGGCGATGAGCTCCGCCTCGGGGATGATCCGTGTGATGGGCGTCACCGTCCTTCCATCGCGTAGCCCATAGCCGATGGCAATGCCCTCGGGATTGCAGGGCAGCGGCAGCAGATCCTCCGCGGCGAAAACGCCGGAAGTCTCGGCGATGACGCGGCGGATATCGGTCAGCATCGCGCGGTCGCGGTTCTTGTCGAAGCCGAGATTGCGCCCGGCATCCTGCACCGGCTGGAAGGTGAGGCCCCGCACGCAGTCATACTCCAGGGCGTGGCGGGTGATCTCGCCCACCTCCTGGTCGTTGACCCCTTTCTTGACCACCACCACGAGGGTGGTCGAAACGCCCGCCGCCTCGAGATTGGCGAGCGTGCGCGTTCGCACTCCCCTGAGATCGGCGCCGCGGATGTTCTCCAGCCCCTCCTTGCGCAGGGAGTCGAACTGCAAATAGACCTCGAAGCCCGGCCCGAGCTTCGCCAGCGCCTCGACGAAGGCGGGCTCATTGGCCAGCCGCACGCCGTTGGTGTTCAGCATCAGATGGCGGATCGGCCGCTCTTTGGCCAGGCGCAGGATCTCCAGGATCTGGGGATGGAGCGTCGGCTCGCCGCCGCTGACCTGCAGCAGATCGGGCTCGCCCTCGCTCGCCACCAGCGTGTCCAGCATGGCCTCGATCTCGGCGAGGCTGCGGTTCTTCGGCCGGTGCGGGGCCGAATCCGCAAAGCAGACCGGGCAGGTGAGGTTGCAGGTCTCGTTCACCTCCAGCAGCGCCAGGCAGCTATGCTGCTCATGGTCGGGGCAGAGGCCGCAGTCATAGGGGCAGCCGAGCTGGGTGCGGCTCTGAAAGGCGAGCGGGATATCGGCCGGCTTCAGATAGTCCCGGCACTTGCGGTAATAGGCGGCGTCGGTCGAGACCAGCGTCTTCTGCACCCCATGCTCGATGCAGCGCTTCTGGAAGAAGACGTTATCGCCTTCGATCAGGATCTTGGTGGGCACGAGGTCGAGACAGGTCTCGCAGAGCGAGGTGGTCTGCCCGTAGAAGATGTAGGGCTTAAGCGAACGCACGGGCCGGCCTCGCGACTCGCAGCATGAAGGCAGCGTAGAGGACCAGGGCGGCCGCCGCCAGATGGAAGACGTTCAAAGGGCCGACGACCGTGGGATAGGGCTTGAGGAATTCCCAGAGGAAGCGCTGGAGCCCGTAGAACCCGGCGAAGACGTAGAAGCCATAGCTCGCCGCATCGAGCGGCCGGCGCCGCAACCAGAGGAAGAATCCGAGCGCGAACAGCGCCATGGTGACGGATTCGTAGAGCTGCACGGGATGGCGCGGGATGCCGTCGCCGAAATCCACCGCCCAGGGCAGGCTCGACGGCGTGCCGTAGGTATAGTCCGGCAGCCCGGCCAGGAAGCAGCCGATGCGCCCGGTGGCAATGGCGACCGCCAGCGGCAGCACCAGCACCGCTCCGGTCGAGCCCCGGAAGCCGAAGAATCCTTTGTAAGTCTCTGCCGCGATCACCCCGCCGAGGATGGCGCCCAGGATGCTGCGCCCCTCGCCCGGGATTCCGGCCAGCTCGAGATTCAGGCTCCCCAGCCCATAGGCGCCGGCCACGGCTCCGAGCCAAAGGATCAGCAGATAGACCGGATAGCGCCGGCCCTCCATGGGCAGCCGGACTCCTGCAAAGGCATGCCGGCGCGCCCACCAGCCGACCGCGAGCGCCGCCGTCCAGGCAAGGGCTTCGAACAGGCTGTGGAGGCCCGAAGGGGACATGGCCGACCATAGCATCTCCCGGAGCCGCCGGCTCGCAGGCTAGGCGGCCCATAACGAGCGATTGTGGACCCGTTAGCCTGCCTCTTCTTGCGACGCGGGTTGTGTCCGAGTCTGAACTCTAGCTCGTGACCGGTGCTCGCGTAGCGCGAATGACCTTGTTATGCTCGGCGCGAGCCAAGGGGGGACACATAATGGAACATTTCAAGGCACTGCGAGCGGATTGGGAAGTCGCCAAAGGGGCTCTCGTCGCCCAACGCGAGTTGATGGAGCGGGACCCTGTTTTCCTAGATGCAACAATGGCGGCGGAGCAGAAGAAGAAGCTCCTGGATCGGCTGAACAGGCTCATTTCGGAATATGATGAATTGCTTCGGGAGTACGACACCGCCCCGAGGCCCTAGAGCGAGAAGTGAAATGACCGACGTGATCGGGGTAGTCGTCAAGATCACGCGGGTCGCGGCCGGTGACTATCGGAAACGCGGGGGCCTGACCGACGTCCTGCTCGACCATCTGGGTTGAAGTCGCCAGGATCGATCGCCCCGCCTCGCCCGGCGCCAGCCTTCATGCTATGGTCGCGGCATGCAGACGCACATGCTCCTTTTCCCCGGCATCGACGCAGCGCCGCGACGCTCCCGGCGGAGTCCGGCCCATGTCTCCGCCGTCTCGCGCCGGCATGAGCTTCTGATTCTCTGCGCCCGCATCGGCTTTAATCCCTGATCACACCGTCGAACACCACGCATCAACGCGTTGACGCTTCGGTAATTTCAGATCTGGGAGTCCCTCACATGACCGCTACCGCCCTGCGCAATTCGACCCGCGATTGGCAGACCTCCGACGCCGCCCATCACCTGCATCCCTTCACCGATCATGCCGAGCTCGCCAAGATCGGAACCCGCATCATCACCCGGGCCGAAGGCTCTCATCTCATCGATTCCGAGGGCAACCGGCTGCTCGACGCCTTCGCCGGCCTCTGGTGCGTGAATGTCGGCTATGGCCGCAAGGAGCTGGCGAAGGCGGCCTATGACCAGATGCTGCAGCTCCCCTACTACAACACCTTCTTCAAGACCTCGACCCCGCCGGCGGTCGAGCTCGGCGGCGTGCTCGCGGGCCTCGCGCCCAACAAGCTGAAGCATGTCTTCTACGGCCTCTCCGGCTCCGACGCCAACGACACCATCGCGCGCATGGTCCGCCAGTACTGGAACCTGGTCGGCAAGCCGGGGAAGAAGACCATCATCAGCCGGGTGAACGGCTATCACGGCAGCACCATGGTATCGGCGAGCCTGGGGGGCATGAGCTACATGCACCAGCATGCCGACCTGCCGCTGCCCGGCTTCGGCCATATCCCGCAGCCCTATTGGTATGGCGAGGGCGGCGATCTCTCGCCCGAGGAGTTCGGCCTCAAGACCGCGCGCGAGCTGGAGAAGAAGATCCTGGAGCTGGGGCCCGAGCGCTCAGCCGCCTTCATCGGCGAGCCGATCCAGGGCGCCGGCGGCGTCATCATGCCGCCCGCCACATACTGGCCGGAGATCCAGCGCATCTGCCGCCAATACGACCTGCTGCTGATCGCCGATGAGGTGATCTGCGGCTTCGGGCGCACCGGCCATTGGTTCGCCAGCGAGCCTTATGGCATCAAGGCCGATTTCATGACCCTCGCCAAGGGCCTCACCTCGGGCTATGTGCCCCTCTCGGCGGCGATGATCGGCGACCGGGTGGCTGATGTCCTGATCGCAAGCGGCGAGTTCGACCATGGCTTCACCTATTCCGGCCATCCGGTCTCCTGTGCCGTCGCCATCGAGAACATCCGCATCCTCAAGGAGGACAGGCTGGTCGAGCGGGTCCATGGCGAGACCGGCCCCTATCTGGAGAAGCGCCTCGAGGAGCTGCTGGATCATCCCCTGGTGGGCGAGGTGCGCCTCAAGGGGTTCATCGGCGCTATCGAGCTGGTGAAGGACAAGAAGACCCGCGCGAGCTATCAGCCCCAGGGCGAGGTCGGCACCATCTGCCGCGACCATTGCTTCGCCATCGGCCTCGTCATGCGGGCGACCCGCGACACCATGCTGATCTCCCCGCCGCTTTCCTGGACCAGGGCGGAGATCGACGAGTTCCTGACCCTGACCCGCAAGGCCCTGGACCTGACGCTTGCGGATGTGAAGCGGCGGTTCAACTAGCGCGGGCGACCTACTCTCCCTCTCCCGCTTCGAAGTGCGGGAGAGGGCATATGGACGCAGAGGACGAGGGATGTCGGCCAAGGCGAACCCGACCGTCCCGCCACATCTCGCGCTTGAGATCGAGGCGGCCGGCGAGAGCGTGCCGCAATGGCTGGAACGCATGGAGGGGCGCATCGCCGCCCTCATGCAGGCGAAGCTGGAGGCCGGCTGCCCGCCCGATCTGGAGGCGCTCGGCCGCGCGATCGAGGGGGAGCTCGCAGCGGATGACGAGCTGCGGAAATACCTCATGGCCAAGGCGATCCATCGCCAGATCGAGGAGATCCTCGCCGATCGCGGCTATCGCCGTGACCCGCAGGACCCCGATCTCTGGCACGCGCCGGAGGCGTAGCACACTTCCTCTCCCGCGCATTAAAGCGGGAGAGGGCAAAACTTCTCATCCGAACTTGTTGCTGCGGGTGAAGCCTTGCGGTGGCAGGCGGCCGGCCTGGCCGCGCTCGCCGCGCCATTCCGCCAGCGCGGTCTCGGTGCGCTGGCGCTCGCCCTGCTTCCAGGTCAGGCCTTCACCATAGGCGAAGCATTTCACATCCGAGAGCCCGCCATCCTTGTAGCGCTGGAGGATGACGCCGCGGCCGCGGCCCATCTCCGGCAGCTCCTTGAGCGGAAAGAGCAGGAGCTTGCGGTTCTCGCCGATCACCGCGACCGTATCGCCCTCCACGGGCGCGCAGGCCGCGGCCTCCACCCCCTCCGCCAGGTTCAGCACCTGCTTGCCGGCGCGGGTCTGCGCCGCGACCCCGCTTTCCGGGACGATGAAGCCGCGTCCATCGGCCGAGGCGACCAGCAGCTTGCCCTCGGGCCTATGGACGAAGAGCGCCACGATCTCCTGGTCATTGCCGAGATCGATCATCAGCCGTACCGGCTCACCATGGCCGCGGCCGCCCGGAAGCTTGTCGACGCCCAGCGTGTAGAAGCGGCCATTGGTGCCGAAGACCAGAAGCTTGTCGGTGGTCTCCGCCGGAAAGATGAAGCGCCCGCGGTCGCCCTCCTTGTATTTCAGCTCGGCCGGGTCCAGCACCTGGCCCCTCTGGGCCCGGATCCAGCCCTTGTCGGAGCAGATCACCGTCACCGCCTCGCGCTCGATCATGGCCTCGACGGGCATTTCGATATCCTTGGGCGGCTCACCGGCATGGGTGCGCCGGCGGCCGAGCGCTGTCGTCGGGCCGAAGCGCTTGCGGATCTCGCCCAGCTCACCGGCAATACGCTGCCACTGCAGCTCCTCGGATTTGAGGAGCTGGCCGATCTGCTTCTTCTCCTTGGTCAGCCCCTCATGCTCCTGGCGGATCTCCATCTCCTCCAGCCTGCGCAGGGTTTTGAGGCGCATGTTGAGGATGGCTTCGGCCTGGATCTCGGTCACCTTCAGCCGCTTGATCATCACGGCCTTGGGCTCATCCTCCTCGCGGACGATGCGGATCACCTCGTCGAGGTTGAGATAGGCGATCAAATAGCCGCCGAGCACCTCGAGGCGATGCTCGATATGGGCGAGGCGGAAGCGGTTGCGCCGCTGCAGCACCACCCGCCGGTAGTCGAGATAGGCCTGCAGCACCTCGGGCAGCGACATGACCCGCGGCGTCTGCTCGGCATCCAGCAGGTTCATGTTCAGGGGAAAGCGGATCTCCAGATCCGTCTGGCGGAACAGCGCCTCCATCAGCAGCTCGGGATCGACGCTGCGGCTCTTCGGCTCCAGAACGATCCTGACCTCGGAGGTGGATTCGTCATGCACATCGTCGAGCAGAGTGAGCTTGCGCTCCTGAAGCAGCGCGGCGATGCGCTCGATCAGCCGCGATTTCTGGACCTGGAAGGGGATCTCCTCGACGACGATGTGCCAGGTCCCGCCCTTCAGCTTCTCGACCCGCCATTTGGCCCTGAGGCGCAGCGAGCCGCGGCCGGTGCGATAGGCCTCCACCAGGCTCTCGCGGCTCTCCACCAGCACGCCGCCGGTGGGGAAGTCCGGGCCCGGCATCAAATCCACCAGCTTGGCGACCGTCGCCTTCGGGAACTTGATCAGGTGGAGCAGCGCGTCGCAGATCTCCGCCAGGTTGTGGGGCGGAATGCTGGTCGCCATGCCCACGGCGATGCCCTGGCTGCCATTGGCCAGCAGGTTGGGCAGGCCGCCCGGCAGCACCACCGGCTCCTTGTCCTCGCCGTCATAAGTCGGGCGGAAATCGACCGCATCCTCGTCGATGCCGTCGAGCATGGCCGCGGCGGCATCGGTCAGCCGCGCTTCGGTGTAGCGCATGGCCGCGGCGTTATCGCCGTCGATATTGCCGAAATTCCCCTGCCCGTCGACCAGGGGGAAGCGCACCGCGAACTCCTGGGCCAGGCGGACCATGGCGTCATAGATCGCCTGGTCGCCATGGGGGTGGAACTTGCCGATGACGTCGCCAACCACGCGGGCGGATTTCTTGAAGCCCGAGCCCGGATCGAGGCGGAGCTGGCGCATGGCATAGAGCAGGCGCCGATGAACCGGCTTCAGCCCGTCGCGCACATCGGGCAGCGAGCGCGACATGATGGTCGAGAGGGCATAGGAGAGATAGCGCTCGCTGAGGGCTTCGGCGAGCGGCGTCGGGCGGATCTCCTCACCCCGCGGAGGGGAAGCAACGGGCGTCTTGGCCATCGGGAAAACCTTAAGGGAAGAGGCTAGCTACAAGGATCGCCCAAGGGCGGTCAAGCAAAAGCACCCTCTCCCGCTTCAAAGCGCGGGAGAGGGAAAACTTCCGCAGATGGAGGCGACTACTCGTCCCTACCAGCGGTCGACGCGATAGGGGCGCATATCGAGGCCGGGATCGCGGCCCGCGGCGAGATCGGCAATGAGCCGCCCGGTGATCGCCCCATAGGTCAGGCCCAGATGGCCATGGCCGAAGGCGAAATAGGCGTTGGGCAGGCGGGGCGAGCCCGAGATGACCGGCACCGAATCGGGGACCGAGGGCCGGAAGCCCATCCACTGGCTGCGCCCCTCCTCCTTCAATCCGGGAAAGACCTGGCGGCCGCGCTTCAGCAGGACCTCGGCCCGGCCCCAATTGGGCGGGGCCGCGAGCCCGCCCAGCTCCACCGTGCCGGCGAAACGCAGCCCCTGCTCCAGCGGCGTCGCGACGAAGCCGAAATCGGCGATATGGATCGGCAGCCGCGGCTTGACCGCGGGATCGGGCAGCGTGACGTGATAGCCGCGCTCGGTATCGAGGGCGACCTTGTGGCCGAGGCGCCGGGTCAGCTCCCGCGACCAGGCCCCGGCGGCGACCACGACCGCATCGACGTCGTGGCGGGCCTTGTCCGTCACCACGCTGCGCGGCCCCTGGGGGCCGAGCGCGATATCCGTCACCTTCTCCTGCAGCAGCGCGCCGCCATGCAGGACGAAATCGGCGGCCAGGCGCTGCACCAGGCGGAAGTTGTTCACCGTCATCGAATGCTCGGGATAGAAGATCGCGCGCTCGAAGATCGGCGCCAGGCTGGGCTCGAACTGGCGGATCTGCTCGCGGTCCAGCACCTCGAACTTGACCGCGCGCCGGCGCTGCAGGGCCAGCTCCTCGGCCGCCTCGGCGAAGGAATCTTCCGTGCGATAGACGCTGAGCCAGCCCGTGTCGCGGATCATGTCGGAGATGCCAGCCCCCTCCGTCAGAAGCTTGTAGGCAGCGCGGCAGCGCAGCGACAGCTCGCGCAGCGCGATGGAGATCTCTTCGACCCGCGAGGGCCGGCTGGCGGCGACGAAGCGGATCAGCCAGGGCGTGATCTGCGGCAGATAGCCCCAGCGGATCGCCAGCGGCCCCAGAGGGTCGCGCAGCATACCGGGCACGCGTTTCAGGATGCCCGGCATCGCCACCGGCTCGCAGGAGGCGGCGGCGATGATTGCGGCATTGCCCATCGAGGCGCCCTCACCCGGCGGCCGGTAATCGATCATGGTGACGCGATGCCCGTCGCGCTGGAGATAGAGGGCGGTCGCGACGCCGACGATGCCTGCGCCGATGACGGCGAAATGCCGGGGGGCGATACCAGTGGGCGGGAGGGTCATGGATTCTGAACTCGAACCGGCGGCGCTCCAGCTATATCAGCCGCGCTGGAGCCTGGCTAGGAAGCGCCCGCGCGCCGGCGGCAGCCGCTGCAGGGCATGGCGCTCGAGGAAGCTGCCGGTGAGCGCCAGGCCCTGGCGGATCGCGGGGAGATCGGCATGGCCGCCCGTGAGAAACGCCGGCAGCGGCAGCAGCCGGTCGCGCCAGATTCCGGCCGCGCTCGCGGAAACAGCGCGCCCGCTGGCCGGCGAGACGAAGGCGAGATCGGTGGTGGCGCCGCTGACGGCGCAGCGCGAGAGATCGAGCCCGAAGCCAAGCTCGGCCAGAAGGTCGAGCTCGAAGCGCACATAGAGCGCGGCCCAGTCGAGCAGGGCCTCGGGTCCCAGCAGGCTCTCGATCAGCGCGCCGAAGCCCTCGAAGGCGCGGGGATGCGGCTCCCGCTCGGGCATCGCCGCCTCGACGACCGCCGCCGCCGAGGCCAGCGCCGCAAGCCGCAGCGGCTCGTCCAGCAAGCGCGCCGCCGGCTGGGCCTGGACCTCGCAGATATAATGGCCTAGCTGCTCGGGAAGCCGGCCGCGCCAGCCTGCCCGCAAGCGATTGCCGATCTCGTAGAGCGCAGCACCGCGTCGTCCGCCGCCGCCCTTGACCAGCCCGGCATGGCGGCCATGCTCGCGGGTCAGCAGCGAGAGGACGACATCGCTCTCGCCGAGACGCCGCGCCGCCAGGACTATCCCCTCGTCATGCCATTCCATGGCCATATTTCCCGACCGTCGCCCCGACGAAAGGAAGGCGTGAGGCGAAACGAACCATGCGCTTCCGCTGGGATCAGCGTGATCAGCTATCGTAGTCGAGGCCGATGGCGCGGTAGCGCTCCGG
>DATFRE010000296.1:0-2195 GCA_035263545.1 Dongiaceae bacterium | reverse complement strand
TGCGGCTGATCCGGGCCCCGCGTGGCCGAATCTCGAGCGGCGAGATACGCTTCCGCTGCCGTGACGGCGTCGTGCGGGACTTGGCCGCGCAGGACGAAGCGGCGATGTCGGCCATCCGCGGCAATGAGATCTCCATGATCTTCCAGGAGCCGATGACGAGCCTCAATCCGGCGCACAGCGTCGGGCATCAGATCGCCGAGGCTGTCCGGCTGCATCGCAAGGTCGACCGCGCCGCCGCCTGGCGGCGCGCGGTGGAGATGCTGTCCCTCGTGGAGATACCCGAGGCGCGGCGGCGGGCCGAGAGCTATCCGCATCAGCTTTCGGGCGGCACTCGCCAGCGGGTGATGATCGCCATGGCACTCGCCTGCCGGCCCGCCCTTCTCATCGCCGATGAGCCCACCACGGCGCTCGACGTGACGGTCCAGGCGCAGATCCTGGAGCTGATGCGCCGCCTTCAGCGGGAAATCGGAATGGGGATCCTGTTCATCACCCATAATCTCGGCCTCGTGGCCGAGATCGCCGACAAAGTGGAGGTGATGTATGGCGGGCGTGTCGTCGAGCAGGCGGATGTGGACAGTCTCTTCGCCGCACCCCGGCATCCCTATACGCAAGGCCTGCTTGCCAGCCTGCCGGTGGTCGATCACGCCCTGCGCCGGCAAGAAGGACGTCAGCGGCTGAAGGCGATCCCGGGCAGCGTGGTCGATCCGCGCCGCCCGCCGCCGGGCTGTGCCTTCGCCCCGCGCTGCGATCTCGCTCTGGAGGCCTGCCGCGCAGCCGTGCCGGCAATGGAGGCCATCAGCCGGCAACAGGGCTCGCGCTGCATCCGGTGGAGAGAGCTGTGAGCGGGCCGCTGCTCGCCGTCGAGGATCTGAAGGTCCACTTCCCCAGCCGGAAGCGGCTCTTCCGCAAGGGTGGCGCCATCCGGGCGGTGGACGGCGTCTCCTTCACGATCGCCGCGCGAGAGGTGGTGGGACTGGTCGGCGAGTCCGGCTGCGGGAAGACGACGCTGGGCCGCGCCATCCTGCGGCTGATCGAGCCCACGGCCGGTGTGGTGCGCTTCGAGGGGCGCGACATCCTCAGCCTTCCCGCCGGCGAGATGCTGGCGCTGCGCAGCCGCATGCAGATCATCTTCCAGGACCCTTATGCGAGCCTCAATCCGAGGATGAGCGTCGGCGACATGCTGGCCGAGGCGCTCCACCTCCACGGCATCGGCCGGCGCGCGGAGCGGCCCCAAAGGATCCGGCATCTGCTGGACAAGGTCGGATTGCCGGCCTCCGCGATCGAGCGCTACCCGCATGAGTTCTCGGGCGGCCAGCGCCAGCGCATCGGCATCGCGCGCGCGCTCGCCGTCAGCCCGGACTTCATCGTCGCCGATGAACCGGTCTCGGCGCTCGACGTGTCGATCCAGGCCCAGATCATCAACCTGCTGCAGGATCTGCAGGAGGAGATGGGGCTGGCGCTCCTCTTCATCGGCCACGATCTGTCGGTGATCGAGTATATCTGCGACCGCGTGATCGTGCTCTATCTCGGCCATGTCATGGAGGTCGCGCCTGCCGCCGAGCTCTACGCCACGCCGCGCCACCCCTATACCCGGGCGCTGCTCGATGCAGCACCGGTCCCCGACCCGCGGGCGAAGCGCGAGCGCATCACCTTGAAGGGGGATCCGCCGAGCCCGGTCAATCCGCCATCGGGCTGCGTTTTCCGCGGCCGCTGCCCCTATGCGCTTCCCGCCTGCGCCGCAGCGCTGCCCGCGCTGCGCCAGGCCGGGCCCGGCCATGCCGTCGCCTGCATCCGCGAGGACATCGATCTGCGGCGCCCGATCTAAAGCTAGCCGCGCGGCTCCATCGCATCGCGCAGCCCGTCGCCGACGAAATTCGTGGCCAGCACCGTGCCGAAGATGCACAGGCCCGGCGGTATCGCGAGCCAGGGCGCCTGGCTGAGCCAAGGCGTCGCCGTGTTCAGCAGATTTCCCCAGGTCGGCACCGGCGGCTGAACGCCGAAGCCGAGGAAGGAGAGCGCGCTTTCGAGCAGGATCGAGCTGCCGACGGCGAGGGTCGCGGCGACGGTGATGGGACCGACGGCATTCGGCAGGATATGGCGCAGGATCAGGCGTGGACCGCCCGCACCCAGAGCGCGGGCGGCCTCGACGAATTCGCGCTCGCGCAGGGCGAGAATCTGACTGCGGACGAGCCGGG
>DATFRE010000295.1:0-7611 GCA_035263545.1 Dongiaceae bacterium | reverse complement strand
GCCCATTCTGAAGAAGAACGGCGGCGGGACGATCGTGAACATGCTTTCCATCCTCGCCCATGTGAATTTGCCGCTCATGGGTTCGCTCTGCGCCTCCAAGGCGGCCTCGCTCTCTTTGGTCCAGGCGCTGCGCGCCGAGCTTGCTGGCCAAGGGACCCACGTTGTGGGCGTGCTGCCCGGGGCGGTGGATACCGACATGACCAAGGGCGTGGATGTCCCGAAGATGCAGCCGGCGGAGGTCGCCCAGGCTATCGTCCACGGCCTCGAATACGGCTTGGAGGAGATCTATCCCGGCGACATGGCAGCCGGGGTGGCGACCGGCCTTGCCCTCGACCCCAAGGCGGTGGAGAAGCAATTCGCGGGATACCTGCCGCGCTGAAGGCCTGCTCACCCGTGACGCCCAGCGGCATAACCTCCGAACCCGCATGATCTCGGCGCATCGCATCAGCAAGTCCTTCGGCGGCATTCGCGCCGTGGCCGATTGCAGCCTGACAGTGGAGCGCGGCCAGATCCTCGGTCTTATCGGCCCCAACGGCGCCGGCAAGACGACGCTCTTCAACATGCTGGCCGGGTTCATGGCGCCGGATTCCGGGCGCATCGAGCTGGATGGCGAAGACGTCACCGGCCGGCGCCCGCATGAGCTGTTCCATCTCGGCGTGGTGCGCACCTTCCAGATCGCCCATGAGCTCGCGCGCATGACCGTGCTTGAGAATCTCATGGTCGTGCCGCCGGGGCAGAGCGGCGAGCATCTCCTGACGGCCCTTTTCCGCCCGCGCCGGGTGGCGGAGGCGGAGCGGGCTCTGCGCGAGCGCGCGGAGGAGGTGCTGGCACGCCTCAAGCTGGAGGCGCTGCGCTTCGAGCTCGCCGGCAATCTCTCCGGCGGGCAGAAGAAGCTGCTGGAGCTCGGCCGGGCGATGATGACCGAGGCCAAGGTCGTGCTGCTGGACGAGATCGGCGCCGGCGTCAATCGCAGCCTGCTGGCCGAGCTTGCCGGCTATATCGAGCGCCTCAACCGGGAGCAGGGCTACAGCTTCTGCATCATCGAGCATGACATGGACCTGATCGCCCGGCTCTGCCACCCGGTTGTGGTCATGGCCGAGGGCCGGGTGCTGGCCCAGGGCAGCATGGCGGAGATCCGCGGCAATGAGGCGGTGATCCAGGCCTATCTCGGCGGGCGGAGCGGCACATGACGGCGCCGCTGCTGCAGGCGACCGGTCTTACCGGCGGCTATGGCGGGATGGACATCCTCCAGGGTGTCGATCTCAGCGTCGAGGCCCATGAGGTGGCGGTCATCATCGGCCCCAATGGTGCCGGGAAATCGACCGCCATGAAGGCGCTGATCGGACTCATTCCGCTGAAATCCGGCAAGGTCCTCTATGCCGGCGAGGAGATCACCGGCCAGGCGCCGGAGCGCCTCGTCGCCCGCGGCATCGCCTATGTGCCCCAGGAGCGCAATGTCTTCCGCACCATGACCGTGGAAGAAAACCTCGCCATGGGTGCCTATCTCCGCCGCGGCGATCTCGGCGAGACCTTGGCACGGATCTATACCCTCTTCCCTGCCCTCAAGGACAAGCGCCGCCAGCGCGCCGGCGAGCTCTCCGGCGGGCAGCGCCAGATGGTCGCCATCGCCCGGGCGCTGATGATCGAGCCGAAGCTGCTGCTGCTGGACGAGCCCACCGTCGGGCTTTCGCCCAAGGTCATCGGCGAGATCTTCGAGCGCATCCTGGCGATCAACGCCGGGGGCGTCGGCATATTGATGGTCGAGCAGAACGCCCGCGCGGCGCTGGAGATCGCCCATCGCGGCTATGTGCTCGCCACCGGCCGCAACCGCTTCACCGACAACGCCGCCGCCCTCCTCGCCAATCGCGAGGTGGCGGAAGCGTTCCTGGGCGGGTGAGATGAGCATCGCTCGCAGTTTCATTATTCCCCCTCGCCCCCCGAAGGGGGGAGAGGGTAGGTGTGAGGGGGGCCCTCCTCGGCATCACGGCCGCTTGCCCTGCCCTCACCCTCCCCACGGCTTCGCCGCGGGTCCCCTCCCTCTCCCGCTTCAACGCGCGAGAGAGGACAGAGAAGAGTCATGATCGACTGGAGCGGGCTGCTCGACTTCATCGGGTTCTATCTGATCCCCGGCCTCGTCACGGGCTGCATCTATGCCTTGGGGGCGATCGGAGTGTCGCTGCTCTTCGGCATCCTGCGCTTCGCCCATTTCGCCCATGGCGATGTGATGACCCTGGGCGGCTATCTGGCGCTGACCGTGGTCTGGTGGCTGGGCTGGCCCGTGCTGGCGGCCATTCCGCTCGCGGCGGCCGCCACGGCCCTCGTCGCCGTCGGGCTCGACCGCGCCTTCTACAAGCCCTTCCGCCGCCGGCCCACCATCATCAGCGTCATCGCCTCCTTCGGCGTCATGCTGATGCTGCGCTCCGCCATTCAGCTCATCTGGGGCGTCGAGCCGATGCAGTACAAGGCGGGCATCGTGCCGCCGCTCGTCTTCTTCGACGAGCTGCGCGTCCAGCCGCGCCATATCTGGATGGTGGGGGTGACGGTGGCTCTCGTGCTGGCCTTGCATATCCTGCTCACCCGCACCCGCATCGGTCGGGCCATGCGCGCTGTCAGCGACGAGCCCGATCTCGCCCGGGTCACCGGCATCTCGACCGAGCGGGTGATCCTCGTCACCTGGCTCGTCGGCGGGGCGCTGGCCGCGGTCGCCGGCATCTTCCTGGGCATGGACAGCAAGATCGATTCCTATATGGGCTGGGACATGCTGCTACCCGTCTTCGCCGCCGCCATTCTCGGCGGAATCGGCAACCCCATGGGAGCGGCGGCCGGCGGTCTGGTGCTGGGGCTGATCGAGGAGCTCTCCACCTACAACTGGATCGGGGAGGATCCGCTCGTCTCTCCCGACTACAAGCTCGGCATCGCCTTCGCCATCATGGTGGCGCTCCTCATCTGGCGGCCCACGGGCCTGCTGCGCGGGAGGCAGTTCTGATGGATACGGGAACGATCCTCTATCTCATCTCGCTCGCCACCATGATCGGGCTCTATGCGATCCTGACCCTGGGGCTCAATCTGCAATGGGGCTTCGCCGGGCTCTTCAATGCCGGCATCGCGGGCTTCTTCGCCGTCGGCGCCTATACCACCTCGATCCTGACCACGCCGGTATCGCCGGATCATCTCGGCGGCTTCAGCCTGCCCGTGCCGCTGGGGATCCTCGCCGGCGTCCTGCTCTCGGCCCTGCTGGGCTATGCGGTGGCGCGGATCTGCCTCCGCCTCAAGAGCGACTATCTCGCCATCGCCACCATCGGCATCGCGGAGATCCTGCGGCTGGTGCTGAAGAATGAGAGCTGGATGACCAATGGCAGCCGCGGGATCGCCGGCATCCCGCGCCCCTTCGAGGGCATGGCCCAGCCCTGGGGCGAGCTTTCCTTTCTCGCTGTCGTCACCGCCACCGTCATCCTCCTCTATCTCGTCATCGAGCGCGCCTGGCATTCACCCTGGGGCCGCACGCTTCGCGCGATCCGCGAGAACGACGAGGCGGCGGAGGCGGCGGGCAAGGATGTCATCGCCTATCGCGCCCAGGTCTTCGCCCTGGGCTCGGCGGTGATGGGGCTCGCCGGCGGGCTCATGGCCCACTATCTCAAGTTCATCGGCCCCGAAGCGACGGAGCCGATCCTCACCACCTTCCTCGCCTGGGTCATGCTGATCGCCGGCGGCAGCGGAAACAACCGCGGCGCGGTGCTGGGCGCCTTCGTGATCTGGACCATCTGGTCGGGGACGGAGCTGCTGACCCAGCGCCTGCCCCCGGACTGGCAGACGCGCTCGTCCTATATCCGCGTCTTCCTGATCGGGCTCCTGCTGCAGATCGTCCTTCAGCGCTTCTCCCAGGGCATCCTGCCCGAGCGCCCGCCACAGCCCAAGCGATCGGAATCGCCGTCGAAACCCGGCTGAAAGTCTGTAGAATGCCGCCGACAAAAATCGGACTCATCCTTACGGGGGAGGAAACAAAATGCTGAGATCATTGGGAAAATTTGTTCTGGCCGGGGTCGCTGCCGTGGTCCTCGCCTCGACCCTGCCGGCCCGCGCGGCCGATGATGAGGTCAAGATCGGCCTCCTCTTCGACGTCACCGGGCCGGTCGCCAATTTCGTGCCGCCGATGCTGGATGCGGCGAAGCTGGCGATCGACCAGGTGAACGCCCAGGGCGGCATCCTGGGGGGCAAGAAGCTGGTGAGCATCGTCGCCGATACGCAAGGCTCGCCCCAGGTCGCCGTCGACGCCGCCAATAAGCTCGTCAACGCGGAGAAAGTGTCGGTCGTGGTCGGCGCGCTCCTCTCCGGCACGACGCTGGCCTCGGCGCAGAGCGTGATCATTCCCGCCGGCGTGGTCCAGATCTCGCCCACGGCGACGACGCCGGTGCTGACGGGCCTCAAGGACAATGACTGGGTCTTCCGTGTCGTGCCCAGCGATGCCACCCAGGGGCCCGTGCTCGCCAAGATGCTGATGGACAAGGGCATCACCCGCGTCGCGCTCACCTATGCCAACAACGATTATGCCGTCGGCATCGCCGGGACTTTCCGCGACGCCTATAAGAAGCTGGGCGGCACCATCACCGCCGATATCCGCCATGAGGAGAAGAAGAGCAGCTACCGCACCGAGCTGGCCCAGCTCGCCAAGGGCAAGCCCCAGGCGCTCGTCCTGATCGCCTTTGCCGGCGAGAGCGGCGTCACCATCGTCAAGGAGGCGTTGGAGGGGGCGTTCTTCACCCAGTTCATCGGCACCGACGGGCTGCGCGACAAGTTGCTGATCGACCAGATCGGCGGCGACAATCTGAAGTCTGCGCTCTTCACCTCGCCGAGCGCGCCGCCCGGCACGCCCTCGCTCGAGGCCTTCGAGAAGGCCTATACCGCCGCCTATCAGACGACCAAGGACAAGCTCTTTATCCAGCAGGTCTATGACGCGACCTTCATCGCCGCCCTCGCCATCGAGAAGGCGGGCTCCACCGACCGCGCCAAGATCCGAGATGCTCTGCGCGATGTGGGGAGCGCCGGCGGCGAGGCCGTCGGCCCGGGCGACTGGAAGAAGGCGGTCGACCTGATCGCCGCCGGCAAGAAGATCACCTATGTCGGGGCCGCCTGTCCCTGTCAGTTCGACAAGAACGGCGATGTCGCCGGCACTATCGGCGAATTCATCATCGAGAACGGTTCCTACAAGCAGGTCGGCGTCGTCACGCCCTGACGATCGAACAAGTCGCACCTTTGGCGGCCCCGCCTTTCCCGGGCGGGGCCGCTTCCTATTCCGCGAGGGATCCTGATGCTCAGAGTGCTGATCGAACGGCCGCCGACGGTCGACGAGGATGTAGGACGCTCCAAGGCCGATTACCTCACCGTCGCCAAGCGCTATGCGGATGTCGCACGGCGGATGCAGGTCGAGTTCTGCGGCACCGATGCCGAGCGCGAGCGGATGCTGGCCCGCGCGGAGGTCTTCGTCGGCTGGGTGTTTCCGACGGAAAGCCTGGCGCGCCGCGCGCCGGATCTGAAATGGATCCAGCTCACCGGTGCCGGGGTCGAGCATCTCAGACCCTTCGACTGGATGCCGCCGGGCTTGAAGCTCACCAATTGCAGCGGCGTCCATGGGCCGAAGGTGGCGGAGTTCGCCACCATGTCTCTCCTCATGCTCAATTCCCACATGCCCTTCCTCGCGACGCGCCAGCGCGCCCATCGCTGGGACCGGCGTGCCTCAGGGCGGATCGAGGGAAAGACGGCGGTGATGGTCGGGCTCGGCGGCATGGGAGGAGCGGCGGCCCGCGCGGCGAAGCGTCTCGGCCTCACGGTCATCGGCGTGAACCGCTCTGGCCGGCCAAATCGCGCCTGCGAGCGCACACTGCCCGTCGACCGGCTCGCCGAGATCCTGCCGGAGGCCGATTTCCTCTTCCTTGCCGCGCCGCTCACCACCGCCAGCCATGGGCTGATCGGGCGGCGTGAGCTGGGCTTGATGAAGCCCAGCGCCGGGCTCGTCAATGTCGGGCGCGGCGGGCTGGTGGACGAGACGGCGCTCGCTCGCGCGCTGAGGCAGAAGAAGCTTGCCGGCGCCATTCTCGATGTCTTCGCAACCGAGCCCTTGCCGAAGGACTCCCCGCTCTGGGATACGCCCAATCTCCTGGTCGTGCCCCATGTCTCCTCCGACGACGAGCTCGACTACATGCCGCGCAACTACGATCTCTTCTTCCGCAACGCCGGGCGCTACCTGGCAGGCCGGCGGCTGATGAACCTGATCGACCCGACGAAGGAATACTGACGAGCCCGTCGAGGTCGAAAGACAAAGGGACGCGAATGGCGCAGAGCGATGCCGAGGGAGCGAGGGTGGGCGCGCGCCGGCCGGCGGTGGGCCCGCTTGACGAGAAGGACCTGCCGGAGGCCGGACGAATCCTCCGCCTTGCCTTCGGCACCTTCCTCGGCGCGCGCGATCCGGAGACCTTCTGGAGAGATCGGGACTATATCCAGAGCCGCGTACGCGCCACCCATGTTGCCTCCTTCGGCGCGAAGCTCGACGGAGAGCTTGTCGGCTCCAATTTCGCGACCAATTGGGGTAGCTTCGGCTTCTTCGGGCCGCTGACCGTCCGCCCCGATCTGCAGGAGCGTGGCATTGCCCGTGCCTTGCTCGACAGCACCATGGCGCAGTTCGATGCCTGGGGAATGCGTCATGTCGGGCTCTTCACCTTCGCGCATAGCGCGAAGCATGTCGCCCTCTATCAGAAATACGGGTTCTATGCGCGCTTCCTGACCGCGATCATGTCGGTGGAGGTCGCGCCGGAGCGACGCGCGGCGGGCTGGTCACGCTTCAGTATGCTGACCGCGGCGCAGCGCGAAGAGGCCCTGCGGTCCTGCCGGGAGGTCTCGGACTTGCTTTGTCCCGGCCTCGATCTCTCCGGGGAAATAACGAGCACGCAGGCCCAGGGCCTGGGAGACACGGTCCTGATCGATGGCGAGCGCGGCATCGCGGCCTTCGCGATCTGTCAGTATGGGCCGGGCAGCGAGGCCGGCGCCGGGCAGTGTTTCGTAAAGTTCGGTGCGGTCCGGCAGGGGCCATCGGCCGAGCGCGACTATCTCAGCCTGCTCGACGCCTCAGAGGCCTTGGCGGCCGCGGTCGGGATGCCACGGCTGCTCGCGGGCACGAACATGGCGCGCCACGAGGCCTATCGCCACCTCGTCGCTCGCGGTTATCGCACCGATATCCAGGGGGTCGGCATGCACAGGGGCAACGACCCCGGCTACTGCCGTCCCGGTGTCTACGCCCTCGACGACTGGCGCTGAGTCTCACGGCCGAGGCCCTCAGGCCGCATCGCGGAGAGCGACGCGGGCGGTCAGCACCTCCTCGACCCCGACGATCTGGGCCAACGCGGCGGCCAGCAGCGCGCCATCATTGTCGGTGAGCCCTGCGATCTGGAGATCAACCAGGAGAAGCCCGCCGGCGGCAGTGCTGTGCCAGCTCCTCGGCATCAGGCTGCGCCGGGCGAGGGCCTGCACGACGCGCGCCATCACGCCGATCTCGGCGCCGGCGCGCAGCGACAGGCAGAAAACGGATCGCGCAGGATCTTCGGGGTTTCGCGGCTCAGTGGC
>DATFRE010000294.1:0-2393 GCA_035263545.1 Dongiaceae bacterium | reverse complement strand
CGCCTGGGGCGCCATCGCGCTCTGGCGCGCGCGCCGCGCCAGCGCCGCCGAGTTCGCGGCGGCCAAGCTCTGGACCGCCATCGGCGGTTTCCTCGGATTTCTCGTCTGGTTCGTGGGCTTTCTCGTCATCGCCGGCGAGTGGTTCGCCATGTGGCAATCGGCGCATTGGAACGGCCAGGAAGCCGCCTTCCGCTTCGTCGTCACGATCCTCCTCGTGATGATCTTCGTGCTCCAGGCGGAAGAGAGGGGTTAGCCCGCACGAACGGGGCCGGACTACTTTCGTCGCTGCGCCGCCGGTCGCGCCGGCTCGCGCGCCATTTCCTCGCGCAGGAAGGCGCGGAAGGCCGCGACCTTGGGCCGCTCGAGCGCCCCTCTGTCATGCACGAGATAGAAACCGTAGCCATCCGCGAGCGCGAGCTCGAAGGGGGAATCGAGCCGCCCCGCCTCGATATCGGTGGTGGCGAGGCTGGGCGACATCAGCGCCAGACCCTGGCCGCTGAGTGCCGCCTGCATCAGCGCGTTCTCGTCGTCGATGGAGATGCCCTTGCGCGCGAGCGCCGGGTCGAGGCCGGCGACGAGGAGCCATTCGGTCCAGTCCTCGCGCGTCTCGTCATGCAGCAGCGTGGCCTTGGCGATATCCCCCGGCTTCTTCAGACCCAGGCGGCGGATATAGTCCGGCGCGCCCACGACGATGCGCATCGCCGGGCCGATCAGCTCGCTCTCCACCCCCGGCCAGCGCCCCTTGCCCCAGCGGATGGCGAGATCAAGCCCTTCGCGCCCCAGATCGAGCACGGTCTGGGTATGGCGGACGGAGAGCTCGATATCGGGATGGCGCTCGGCAAAGCGCCCGAGGCGGGGCGCAAGCCAGCGCGCGCCGAAGGAGGGCGTCGTAGTGATGGAGAGCACCTGCTCCCCGCGCCCGATATCCGTCAGCGCCCGGCGCAGGATCTCGAAGGCCTCGGTGGCCGCGGGCTGCAGGCGCTGGCCCTCTCGCGTCAAGGCCAGGCGCCGCGTGGTGCGCCGGAAGAGGGCGAGGCCCAGCTGCTCCTCGAGCGCGCGCACCTGATGGCTGACCGCGGCCTGGGTCACGTTCAGCTCCTGGGCCGCCTTGGTGAAGCTCAGATGCCGGGCCGCGGCCTCGAAGACCCGGAGTGCCGGAAGAGAGGGCAGGCGGAAGGGCATATTCATTACTCCCGCTCATAAATCTGCCAAGAAAGCCTCGTTTGTCAATGTGGCGGATCTCGCCAAAATAAGGCTAGTCCAGAGCGGTATCCGCCTTCGGACAAAGCACAGAAGGAGATAAGCCATGTTCATGCATCACTGGTCGATCGGCATGGCCCGGGTCTATGCCCTGCAGGCCCTCGAGGAGGAGATCCGCCGCCAGCATGGCATTCCGCGCCGGGAGCCGCGCCGGCTGCTCCGCAAGGCCCTCGCTTCGGGGCTGAAAGGAAGCGGCCGGCTGCTGAACGGGCTCGGCGAACGCCTTGCCCATCGCCCCGCCGCGGGGCCGCTCGGCTGTCACTAGGCCTCGAGCCCGCCATGTTCGAGCCATTGGAGGGCGGCTGTCTCTGCGGCCAGTTCCGCTACCGGGTGACGGCCGCCCCTCTCGACGGCAGCTATTGCCACTGCCGGATGTGCCAGAGATCCTCCGGCGCGCCGCTGCAGGCCTCGGCGGAGTTCCCCATCGGGGCCTTCAAGGTGACGGCGGGCCGGCTCAAGGCCTATCGCTCCTCGGCCTGGGCTCTGCGCCGCTTCTGCCCCGATTGCGGCAGCCAGATTCTCTTCGAGCCGGCGGAGAATCCTACCTATATATCGATCAACGTCGCCACGCTTGATCGCCCGGAGACTCTGCGCCCGCGGATGCATATCTGGCGGGAGAGCCGGCTCCCCTGGTTCGAAACCACCGACGATCTGCCGCGCTATGATGGCGAGGGTCCGCCGGTCGCAGAAGAAAGGACGCGGGAATGACCTGGCAAACCTGGCTGCTTTATGCCGCGACCGATGCCTTCGCCTATCTGGTGCCGGGGCCGGCGGTGTTCTTCATCGTCTCCCAGGCCCTGGCGCGAAACGCCGGACGGACGAGCTGGGCGATCCTGGGCGTGCTCTCGGCGGAGGCGATGTATTTCATCCTCTCGGCCACCGGTCTCGCTTTGCTACTGACCGCTTCCTACGATCTCTTCTTCGCCATCAAATGGCTGGGTGCGGCCTATCTCGTCTGGCTCGGCATCCAGGCCTTCCGTGGCCAGGCCAGTGCGTTTGCCGTGGGGCCGGCAGCGAAGCACGTCTCGCCGCTCAGATCCGCGCTCCACGGCTTTGTCATGAACACGGCCAACCCGAAGGTGCTGCTGTTCTACACGGCGATCGTCCCGCAATTCGTCAACCCGCATGAAGCG
>DATFRE010000293.1:0-12880 GCA_035263545.1 Dongiaceae bacterium | reverse complement strand
TCACGCTCTTCATGGCCTATGCCATCTGCGCGGCGCTCACCAGCGTCGCCGGGCTTCTGCTGACGGCGCGGATGGAAACCGGCGAGGCCAATGTGGGAGCCAGCATGCCGCTCGAGTCCATCGCGGCCTGCGTCATTGCCGGGGTGTCGTTGCGCGGCGGCACGGGCAATGTGCCCTATGTCGTCCTCGGCGCGATCTTCTTCGGCGTCATCGAGAATGGCATGAACGTCTCCGGCGTGAGCTCCTATCTGCAGATCGGCGTGACCGGCGCGATCCTGATCTTCGCTGCGGTGGCCGACGAGTTCCGCCGGCGGCTGATCGGCAAGACGATGAGCTGAGCGAATCGAGACTTGCGCGACCCTGACGTCTTTCCAGGCGCGCCTTGCAAAGGAGATCGATCCATGGCCTTGGCGATAAATTGCGACATGGGCGAGAGCTTCGGCCTCTACCACTTCGGCGATGACGAGGCCATCATGCCCTATATCTCGGCGGCCAATGTCGCCTGCGGCTTCCACGCCTCCGACTTCAACCACATGCGCAAGACCGTGCAGAGCGCCAAGAAGTTCGGCGTCAAGGTGGGCGCGCATCCCTCGCTTCCGGACCTTCAGGGCTTCGGCCGGCGGGAGATGAAGATGAGCCGCGAGGAGCTGACCAATTGCATCATCTATCAGGTCGGCGCCCTCAAGGGTTTCCTCGAGGCGGAGGGGATGCCGCTCAACCACATCAAGCCCCATGGTGCCCTCTACGGCATGGCGGCGCGGATGGAGCATGTCGCCCATGCCGTCTGCGATGCCGCGGACGTCTTCGACGTGCCGCTGATGGGCATGATCAACACGCTGCATGAGAAGATCTATGGTGAGCGGGGCCGGCGGATGATCGCGGAGTTCTATGCCGATCTCGACTATGGCGATGACGGCGCGCTGATCATCACCCGGGTCCATGACGCCAAGGATCCGGTCGAGGCCGCCGCGCGCAGCCTGCGCGCGGTCGAGGAGCACAAGGTTCGCAGTGTCGGAGGCCGGGATCTGCCGGTCCGCGCCGATACGATCTGTGTCCACTCGGATACGCCGAACGCCCTCGATATCGCCGCGGCGGTGCGCAACGCGGTGAAGCCTTATCTCGCCGCGTGAAGACGGCTATTTTCTGCGTCACGCCAGGGCAAGCGACGGAACCACGCCCAGAATCCCCGCTTTCGCGGGAATGACGCAAGATAGTGCGAAGAGGGGAGAAGCATGGCCATCAAACAGATCCTGTCGCCGCTGCCGGGGACCTTCTATCGCCGGCCGGCGCCGGATCAGCCCGTCTACAAGGCCGAAGGCGATCAGGTCGCCATCGGCGATGTCGTCGGCCTGGTCGAGGTGATGAAGACCTTCAACGAGGTGAAGGCGACGGCGGCCGGGCGGGTGGTGAAGTTCCTCGTCGAGAACGAGGATGCGGTGATGGCCGGCCAGCCGCTGGTCGATCTCGACGGCTAGCCCGAATTTCATGGCCATCGGGAAGCTGCTCATCGCCAATCGCGGCGAGATCGCGGTCAGGATCATCCGCGCAGCGGCCGAGCTCGGCATCCGCACGGTGCAGGCCTATAGCAAGGCCGATGCGGATTCCCTCGCGGTGAAGCTCGCCGACGAAGCCGTCGCGATCGGCCCGCCTCAGGCGGCCAAATCCTATCTCAACATTCCGGCGCTGATGGAGGCGGCGCGAAGCTCTGGCGCCGACGCCGTCCATCCGGGCTATGGCTTCCTCGCCGAGAATGCGGAATTCGCCGATGCCGTGGCGGCGGCTGGCCTCGTCTTCGTGGGCCCCGACGGGGCGACGATCCGGCTGATGGGCGACAAGGTCGCGGCCCGCGAGGCCGCGGCCCGGGCGGGCGTGCCGGTGGTGCCGGGCAGCGACGGCCGGGTCGAGGATCTCGATGCGGCGCGCGCGGTCATCGCCCGGATCGGCTTTCCCGTCATGATCAAGGCTGCGGCCGGCGGCGGGGGGCGCGGCATCCGGATCGCAACCGGCGAGGAGGAGTTCCAGCGCTTCATTCCCCAGGCGCGGGCAGAGGCACTCGCCGCCTTCGGGGATGGCGGGCTCTATCTGGAGAAGGTCATCGAGCGGGCCCGCCATATCGAGGTGCAGGTGCTGGGCGATGGCGAACGGGTGATCCATTGCTTCGAGCGGGAATGCTCGCTCCAGCGCCGCCGCCAGAAGGGTCTGGGAGGAAGCGCCGGCCCCCGCGCTGCCGCCGGCGCTGCGCCAGGCGCTCTGCGCATCGGCCGCAGCCTTGGCGCAGTCCGTCGGCTATCGCGGCGCCGGCACGCTGGAATATCTCTATGACGAGGAAGCTCGGGCCTTCTATTTCATCGAGATGAACACCCGCATTCAGGTGGAGCATCCGATCACCGAATTCGTCACCGGGATCGATCTCGTGCGCGAGATGATCCGGATCGCCGGCGGCGAGAAGCTGAGATTCGCCCAGGGCGATGTCGCACTCCGCGGCCATGCCATCGAGGTCCGAATCAATGCCGAGGATCCGGCGAAGAATTTTGCGCCCTCGCCCGGGACGGTGGGCGAGCTGCGCCTGCCGGGGGGAAATGGGGTGCGCTTCGATAGCCTGCTCTATCCGGGCTATGCAATCCCGCCCTTCTACGATTCCCTGCTCGGCAAGCTGATCGTCTGGGACGAGGATCGCGGAAGCGCGCTGGCGCGGCTTACCCGCGCGCTCAAGGAGCTGGAGATCGGCGGGATCAGCACGACCCGCCCGCTGCATCTGGCGCTGGCGGCCGACGATTCGGTGCGCAAGGCGCGATACCATACGCGCTGGCTGGAAGGCTGGCTGGAAGAGAACGCGGCCCATTTGGCCTAACGGGGGAGGTGGCTCGGCGATGACGACCCGATATTCCTATGGCGGCGATGAGCACATCTTCGTCGAGGTCGACGAGGAGATGTCGCTCGAAGCCTTCTTCAAGAGCCTGTCCATGACCACCGCGGTGCGCGAGAGCAAGATCAAGGGCGTGACCGAGATCTGCCCCGCCAATGCCTCCTTCCAGATCAAGTTCGATCCGGACCGGATCAGCCCGGAGGACATGCTGGCGGAGCTGAAGCGCCTCGAGGTCTCGGCGGAGAAGGCGGAATCCAGCATCAAGACCCGCATCATCGAGATCCCGGTCTTCTACAACGATCCCTGGACGCGCGAGACCTTGATGCGCTTCCGCGAGCGGCATCAGGACCCCAAGAGCACCGATATCGAATATGCGGCGCGGATCAACAATATCGGTGGCGTCGAGGATTTCGTGAAAGCGCATTCCGGCGCGCCCTGGTTCGTCTCCATGGTGGGGTTCGTTGCGGGGCTGCCCTTCCTCTACCAGATGGTCGACCGCGCCCGGCAGATCGAGGTGCCGAAATATCTGCGCCCGCGCACGGATACCCCGAAGCTCACCGTCGGCCATGGCGGCTGCTTCGGCTGCATCTATTCGGTGCGCGGCGCCGGCGGCTATCAGATGTTCGGCATCACGCCCATGCCGATCTACGATCCGAAGCAGGAGATCGGCTATCTGAAGGAGTTCATGGTCTTCTTCCGGCCGGGCGACATCGTGAAGTGGAAGCCGATCGACCGCGCGGCCTACGACGCTGCGGTCGCCGATGTGGAGGCGGGACGCTTCGCGCCGCGCATGCGCGACGTGACCTTCTCCCTGGACGAGTTCCACAAGGATATCGACGGCTACAACCACAAGCTCGAGGGGGTCCTCAATGGCAATTAAGGTCATCGCGCCCGGGCTTGCGACCACCGTTCAGGATCTGGGCCGTCCCGGCTATTACCATCTCGGGATTCCGCTCTCCGGCGGCATGGACCGCTTCGCGCTGCGCGCCGCCAACATGCTCGTGGGCAATGACGAAGGGGCGGCCGTGCTGGAGGCGGTATTCATGGGGCCGGAGCTGGAACTCACCGCCGATGCCCTGGTGGCCGTGGCGGGCGCGGAGCTGCCGCCCAAGGTCGATGGCGCGGTGCAGCCGACATGGTCCTCCTTCCGGGTGAAATCGGGCCAGGTGCTGAGCTTCGATTTCCTGAAGGCCGGGGCCCGGGCCTATATCGCTGTCGCCGGTGGGATCGACGTGTCGGTGGTGCTCGGCAGCCGCTCGACCTATGGGCTGGGCGCGCTCGGCGGGCATGAGGGCCGCAGCCTCAAGGCCGGGGACCAACTCGCCATCGGCCGGGCCGCGGGGGCGGGGAAGGAAGGGCGCACGGTGCCGCAGGCGCTACGGCGCCTGCCGGGCAATCCGGCGGAGTTGCGAACCGTGCCGGGTCTCTATTGGCATCGGGTGACCGACGAGTCCGGCCGGCATTTCTTCGAGGATGCCTGGAAGGTGGCGCTAGAGGCGGACCGCATCGGCTACCGCTTCAAGGGCGGCCGTGCACTCGAATTCGTGCCCCGCAAGCAGCCCTTCGGCGCCGGCTCCGATCCCTCCAACATCGTCGATGCCTGCTATCCCTATGGCTCGATCCAGGTGCCGGGCGGGACGGAGCCGATCGTGCTCCATCGCGATGCGGTCTCCGGCGGCGGCTATTTCATGGTCGGGACCGTGATCTCCGCCGATATGGATCTGATCGGCCAGCTCCAGCCCCACACGCCGACGAAGTTCGTGAAGGTCGACGTACCGACGGCCCTCACCGCGCGCCACGACCGCGCGGCGCTGCTGGCGAAGGTTCGGGCGGCGGTGGTGGGGTGAACCGAGCTAGCGGGAGGCGCCTTCCGCTCTCACGCGCCATTCCCGCCTGATCCCCGGATCAAGTCCGGGGAAGGATCGAGAGTTGCCAGAGCTCGCTTGTCGCCCTGGACCCTGGCTTTCGCCGGGGTGACGGAAGAAAACAGGGCCGCGCCAACCTGAATGTGTCGCCGGCGACTGGCCCAGAAGCGCAAATGCAAGTTACTCTCAAACCAGGCGCGCGACAGCCACATGGGCAGGCCCCTGCCCGGAAGCTAGAGTGGCGTCCGATTCCGCTTTTTCGCTCTCAGGACCCTTCATGACCCAGCCGCCGCCCTTCCTCTTCACCGAGCCGCCGCCCGCCCCCGATGTCCGCCGCGCGCGGCTGCAGGCCGCCTATCGCGAGGACGAGACCGCGGCGGTGGAACGGGTGCTCGCGGCGGCCGAGCTGCCGGCGCCGGTGCTGGACCGCATCGCCGAGCGGGCGCGCGATCTGGTGCAGAAGGTCCGCGCCGCAAGGCTGGGGCAGGGCGGGCTCGACGCCTTCCTGCATGAATACGAGCTCTCCAGCCGCGAGGGCGTGGTGCTCATGTGCCTGGCCGAAGCGCTGCTGCGCATCCCGGACGCGGAGACCGCCAATCTCCTGATCAAGGACAAGCTCGCCGATGCCGATTGGCGCCGCCATCTCGGCAGCAGCGAATCCCTTTTCGTCAACGCTTCGACCTGGGCGCTCATGCTCACCGGCCGGGTCATCCGCCTGGAACAGCAGGGAGAGGATCTGGCGGCGGTGCTGCGCCGGCTGGTGGCGCGCAGCGGCGAGCCGGTCATCCGCCAGGCGGTCACCCAGGCCATGCGCATCCTGGGCCGCCAGTTCGTCATGGGCCGCACCATCGAGGAAGCGCTCGAGCGCGCCCGCGCCATGGAGAAGAAGGGCTATCGCTATTCCTACGACATGCTGGGCGAGGCGGCGCGCACCGCCAAGGATGCCGAGCGCTACGACCGCGCCTATCGCGCCGCCATCGCGGCCATCGGCCGCGCCTCCCAGGAGCGCGGCCCCATCGAGGGGCCGGGCATCTCGGTCAAGCTCTCGGCCCTGCATCCGCGCTACGAGTTCGCCCAGCGCCATCGCGTCATGGCCGAGCTCGTGCCGCGGCTTGTGGCGCTCGCCGGCCGCGCCAAGGCGGCGGATATCGGCTTCACCATCGATGCCGAGGAGGCGGAGCGCCTCGATCTTTCCCTCGACGTGCTGGAGGCGGTCTCCGCCGATCCGGCGCTCGCCGGCTGGAACGGTCTCGGGCTCGCGATCCAGGGCTATCAGAAGCGCGTGCTCCCCCTGATCGAATGCCTCGCGGAGATGGCCCATCGCCATCGCCGGCGCCTCATGGTCCGGCTCGTCAAGGGCGCCTATTGGGATAGCGAGATCAAGCAGAGCCAGGAGCGCGGGCTGGAGGGCTATCCGGTCTTCACCCGCAAGGCCTCGACGGATGTCTCCTATCTGGCGGCGGCCAAGCGCCTGCTGGCGGACCAGGAGGCCTTCTACCCCCAGTTCGCCACCCACAACGCCCATACGCTCGCCGCCGTGCTCGAGATGGCGGGCAACCGCCGCGATTTCGAGTTCCAGCGCCTCCATGGCATGGGCGAGGCGCTCTACGAGCATATCGTCGCGCCAGATTCCAGCGGCTATCCCTGCCGCGTCTATGCCCCCTGCGGCAGCCATGAAGATCTGCTGGCCTATCTGGTGCGCCGGCTGCTCGAGAACGGCGCCAACACCTCCTTCGTCAATCGCATCGTCGACGAGAAGCTGCCCATCGAGGAGATCGTCGGCGATCCAGTTGCCCGGGTGCGGCGGCTGGTGAAGAAACCCCATCCGCGCATCCCCCTGCCCGAGGCGCTCTTTGGGCCGGCGCGGCGCAATTCCGCCGGCATCGACCTGACCGACATGCCGCGGCTGAAGCCGCTCGGCGCGGCGATGTCGGAGGCCGCAGCGGAGAGCTGGCGCGCAGCCCCGCTGATCGGCGGCGCCCTCGCAGCCGGCGCCGTGAGAGCGGTCCTTGATCCCGCCGATCGAAGCCGGCGCGTGGGCGAGGTCGCGGAAGCCGATGCCGAGGCGGTGGAGCACGCGCTGGCGCGCGCGGTGAGAGCCCAGCCCGACTGGAACGGCGGCGGGGCCGAGACGCGCGCCCGATGCCTGGAGCGCGCCGCCGATCTCATGGAGCAGGACCGCGCGGCTTTCATGGCGCTCGCGGTGCGCGAGGCCGGCAAGACCATCCCCGATGCGCAAGCCGAGCTGAGGGAGGCGGTGGATTTCCTGCGCTACTACGCCGAACGCGCGCGGGTCGATTTCGCCAGGCCGCTCGATCTTCCCGGCCCGACCGGCGAGCGCAATCAGCTGGCGCTCGCCGGCCGCGGCGTCTTCGCCTGCATCAGCCCGTGGAACTTTCCGCTCGCGATCTTCTCGGGCCAGGTCTCGGCCGCGCTCGCCGCCGGCAATTCCGTCATCGCCAAGCCGGCGGAGCAGACCCCCCTCATCGCCATGCGCGCTGTCGAACTGCTGCATCGCGCGGGCGTGCCGGGGGATGTGCTGCACCTGCTGCCCGGGGACGGACCCAAGGTGGGCGCACCGCTGGTGGCCGATCCGCGCATCGCCGGCGTCGCCTTCACCGGCTCGACCGAGACGGCCCAGGGGATCAACCGGGCGCTCGCGGCCCGCAGCGGCCCGCTCGCCGCACTCATCGCCGAGACCGGCGGGCAGAATGTCATGATCGTCGATTCCTCGGCCTTGCCCGAGCAGGTGGTGCGCGACGTGCTGATCTCCTCCTTCCAGAGCGCGGGACAGCGCTGCTCGGCACTGCGCATCCTCTGCGTCCAGTCGGATATCGCCGACAAGCTGCTGGAGATGCTGTCGGGGGCGATGGCGGAGCTGAAGGTGGGAGATCCCGGCCTGCTCGCCACCGATGTCGGCCCGGTCATCGACGAGGAGGCCCGCGACACGCTGGAGGCGCATGGCGCGCGCATGCGCCGGGAGGCGAAGGAGATCTATCGCGTCGCCCTGGGGCCGGAATGCGCGGCCGGCACCTTCTTCGCCCCACAGGCCTTCGAGATCGACCGGCTGGACCGGTTGCAGCGCGAGGTGTTCGGCCCGATCCTGCATGTGCTTCGCTTCAAGCAGGATCGCCTCGACCAGCTCCTCGATCAGGTGGACGGGCTGGGCTACGGGCTGACGCTCGGCATTCACAGCCGGATCGACGCCACGGTGCGGCATATTCACGCACGGCTCAGGATCGGAAACACCTATGTCAACCGCAACATGATCGGGGCGGTGGTGGGGGTTCAGCCCTTCGGCGGCGAGCGGCTTTCGGGCACCGGGCCCAAGGCGGGCGGGCCGCACTACCTGCCGCGCTTCGCCACCGAACACACGCTATCGATCGACACGACGGCAGCCGGCGGCAATGCCTCTCTGCTGTCCCTGCAGGAAGAAGGCCTGTAGACTGGGAAGCACAACCGAAACGCGGGGGGTATCATGAGGAAGTTGTGGTGCGTAGGTCTGGCTCTGGTGATCGGGCTTGCGGCCGGGGAGGGCGCGAGGGCCCAGGACGCTCAATCGTTGCAGCAGGAGGTCAAGGACTTCCTGGCCTCGAGCACCGCGGGCTCCAAGATCGTCAGCTACGGAAACGTCACGGTGACCCCCGACGGCGATGCCTTCGCGGTCACGATCGACGATGTCAGGCTGAACCCACCCGATGAGCCGCCCCTCAATATCGGCAAGATCGGCTTCAAGCTCGCCGCCGAAGGCGACCATATCCGCAAGTTCAGCGATGTGACGGTGCCGCAATCCCTGACGCTCACCGGAAGCGAGGGCAAGCCGGTGAAGGTCAGCATCGCCCTCGACCATGCCAATGGGAGCTGGTCGCGCAAGGTCCAGCAGTTCCTGACCGGCGATATCCTGATCCGGAGCCTCGAAGCGACGGAAGCCACGACGAACTCGAAATTCGCAGCCTCGGATATCTCCTACCAGCTCCAGTCCCAGGATCACGGCCAGGGCATCTTTGACCAGAGCGGCACCATCGGCACCAAGCTGATGACGGTCTCCGACAAGGACGGGCAGCTCTCGATCGCCGATTTCAAGGTCACCTCCGAGATCGACGGGGCCAAGCTCGGCGAGTTCGCCGCCCTTCGCAAGCAATGGCAGGCGGCGATGACGGCGGAGAAGACCGCCGAGATGATGCCGGTCATCGCCAAGCTGTTTCAGCTCATGAAGTCCGCGAAGGCCGGCTTTTCGGTGGGCGAGATCAGCATGGCGATGGGCGGCTCGCCCGTCTTCGCCCTCGGCGGCGCCGGTTTCGATCTCGGGCTTCAGGGCATGGACCAGCCGAAGGTGAAGATCAACTCCAACCTCTACTACAAGGGCATGGCTATCTCGGACCTCAAGGGGCTGGTCGGCAGCATGGGCGAGCAGGTCGTCCCCACGGACGTGAACATCGATCTGAACGTCGACGATCTGCCCATGTCCGCGATCATCGACAATTGGACGAAGTCATTGCCCGAGACCAGCGTGACCGATGAGAACGCCATGATGGGCACGGGAATGATGGCGGCGGGTGCGGCGGTCCAGGCAATCCAGCAGGGTGTCGTCAAGATGACCATCAGCGACGGGAGGCTGACGGCCCCCGGGCTGCAGGGAAGCTTCAAGGCCGATGTGAACAACGACGCCAACTCGCCGATGGGCTTCACCGGCACCGCCAATATCGAGCTCAGCGATCTGGATGCCCTCATCGCCAAGGGCCAGCAATTTGCCAGCGAGCCGACGACCGGTGAAATCCTCGGCGTGCTCCAGATGATGCGCACTCTCAGCGACCATGGCACGGATGCCGCGGGCAAGCCGGTCGACCGCTTCAAGATCACCATGGATGCCCAGGGCAATCCTCTGGTGAACGGCAAGCCGCTGATGCCGCCCGAGCCGCCGGCAGGCGAGCAGCCCTCGAACGGCGGCAGCACCGGAACGGATACCGGCACGGGGACCGATAGCGGCTCCACCACCGGTCAATAGGGTATCGGCAGAAGGGGGCGGACGCTGGTGGACAAGCCAGCGTCCGCCCTCTTCCTTTGCGGGGCTGCGCGCCTTCGGAGACGCGGCGGAGTCTCGTTTTTGCCCTATTTCTCCCCTATAAGGTGCCGGGCGCCGCAACCCCGAGGGGATGAGGAAGTTCTGGCGGATCGGTCTGGTCCTGCTGATCGGGCTCTCGGGCTGCGGCGATAAGAAGGCCGAGCAGGCCAAGGCGCTGCAGCAGGAGATCCAGGACCTTCTCGCCAGGAATGGCGGCAACGACAAGACCCTCACCTATGGCGATGTCACGGTGACGCCGGATGGCGATCACTTCGCGGTGACCATCGACAAGGTCGTGGTGGCGCCGCCGCAAATCGCATCCATCGCTCTCGGCGTCGTCAGCTTCAGGCTGACGCCGGATGGCGACGATATCCGCAACTTCAGCGCCGTCTCCCTTCCGCCGTCGGTGACCGTCAAGGATACCGATGGCGAGGAGGTGAAGATCGGCCTGGCTCTCGACCATGCAAGCGGAAGTTGGTCGAAGAAGATGCAGCAGCTGCTGAGCGCCGACATCCTGCTGAAGAGCATAGAGGCGAGCAAGCCGTCGGACGTCTCCAAGGCGCAGGCTTCCGAGGCCTACTATCAGCTTCAGAGCAAGGATAACGGCCAGGGCGTCTACGACCAAAGCACGGTCGCCGGCATCAAGCTGTTCACCTTCGCCGACAAGGACGGTCAGATCGCTCTGGCCGATCTCAAGATCGCCTCCAATCTGGGCGGGGCGAAGCTTGCCGAAATTCTCGCGCTGCGCGCCGACTCGCAGAAGGCCGCCGAAAGCGGCAAGCCCGACCAGATGCTGCCGCTCATCGCCAAGATCTTCCGGCTCTTCAAGTCGGTGAAAAGCAACGTGTCGATCGGCCAGGTCACTGTGGCGGCCGGCGGGACGACGGTCTTCTCCCTCGGCGGACTCAATTTCGACTTCGCCATGCAGGATACGGATCAGCCGAAGGTGAATCTGAGCTCCAGCCTCAGCTACACGGCGCTGTCGATCCCGCAGATGAAGGATCTCGTCGGTGGCATGGGCGCCGAGATCCTCCCGACTGATCTCGCCCTGTCCCTCAAGGCCAGATCTTCCCATGGCGGTGATCCTCGACAACTGGTCGAAGACCCTGCCCGACACGAAGATGAGCGATGAGAACGCCATGATGGGTACCGGCATGCTCGCGGCCGGTGGCGCGATCCAGGCGATCCAGCAGGGCGCCGTCAAGATGACCATCAGCGAGGGCAAGCTGAAGGCGCCGGGGCTCGCGGGCAGCTTCACCGCCGAGGTGAACAACGACGCCAAGGCGCCGATGGGATTCACCGGCGCTGCCACGATCGAGCTCAGCGATCTCGATGCCCTCATCGCCAAGAGCCAGCAATTTGCCGACGAGCCGACGACGGCGGAGATCGTGGGTGTGCTGCGGATGATGCGGGCGCTCAGCGACCACGGGACCGACGCCGCCGGCAAGCCCGTCGACCGCTTCAAGGTCACCATCGACAACCAGGGCAACACGCTGGTGAACGGGAAGTCGCCGATGCCGCCGGCAGCGCCAGCGGAGCAACCCTCCAATGGCGGCGGCACCACGGGGACGGGGAGCGGCTCGGGCAGCGGTTCGGGAACGGGCCAATAGGCTGGCATCGACAGGATGGGCGGAGGATGCCCGGGGATGGCATCCGCCCAGAACAGGGGGCGATCGGTTTCAGATGACGATGTCTCGCACACACCCGCTATACCACTATCTGGTGACGTCGGCGGCGCTTCTCCTGCTTGTCGCCTGCTCGGAGACCAATGGCCAGGATTCGCTGGCCTGCGCGCCCAATTACGCGCCGGGGACCGCCGCCTATAAATCCTGCCTGCTGCGTCAGGGTGTCGTGGGCCAGGACGGCACCGACGGCTACAACACCATGGCCTCGCCACCGCCGGCCCCGACCCTCTTCTGCATCCCCCTGGGGATCAACTCCACCTGCAACTGACCGGCACTCGCTGATACGCGCCGCTACGCCGCTTGCACCAGCTTGCCCTCGATGCTGGCGACGAACATCTTCCTCAGCTCCGGCACGCCGATGGGAATCGGATTGCCGCCGGCCGAGGGATCGACCGCCGCCATCTCGGAGAGCTCGTCGATGCGGTCGTTCCCGACGCCGAGGTCCCTCAGCGTATGGGGGATGCCGATCTCCTTGCGCAGCGCAAGGACCCAGGCCATGACTGCCTTGAAGGACGGATCGGGTAGGTCGAGCCACGCGGCCAGCCGCGTCATCTTCGCCTCGATCGCTGCGCGGTTGAACTCCAGCACATAGGGCATCACCACCGCATTGGTGAGCCCGTGATGGGCGTCATAGACCGCACCCACCGGGTGGCTGAGCGCATGGATCGCGCCCAGGCCCTTCTGGAAGGCGGTGGCGCCCATGCTGGCTGCAGCCATCATCTGGGCGCGAGCCACGAGATTTTTGCCGTCCCTGACCGCGACCGGCAGCGCTTCCTTCACCAGCCGCATGCCCTCGACAGAGATGCCCTCGGCCAGGGGATGGAAGCCGGGGGCGCAATAGGCCTCCAGGCAATGGGCAAGCGCATCCATGCCCGTCGCCGCCGTCACATGGGGCGGCAGACCGACGGTCAGCGCCGGATCGGAGATGACGATGGAGGGCAGCATCTTCGGATGGAAGATGATCTTCTTCACATGGGTCGCTTCATTGGTGATGACCGAGGCGCGCCCCACCTCGGAGCCGGTGCCCGAGGTGGTGGGCACGGCGATGGTGGCGACGATCCCCTTGGGATCGGCGCGGGTCCAGTTGTCGCCGATATCCTCGAAGTCCCACATGGGCCGTGTCTGGCCGGCCATAAAGGCGATGGTCTTCGCCGCATCCAGCGCGCTGCCGCCGCCGAAGGCGATGATCCCTTCATAGCCGCCCGCGCGGAAGACCTTGAGCCCGTCCTCCACGTTCTTGGAGATCGGATTGCCCTTGATGTCGGAGAAGAGGCCGGTCTTGAGGCCTGCCGCCTCGTTGCGGGCGATGGCCTCCTGGATCATGGGCAGCTTGGCGAGCCCGGGGTCCGTGACCAGCAACGGGTGCTTGAAGCCCAGCTGCTTGCAGGCATCGGGCAGCTCG
>DATFRE010000292.1:0-5897 GCA_035263545.1 Dongiaceae bacterium | reverse complement strand
ACACGCTGAAGAAGCTGCTGGCGGGCGATGCTCTGCGCCTGGAGCGATTGCAGCCTATCGAGGACTCGATCCACAAAAAGCTTGCCGAGCTGGCCGAGAGCATCGCGGCGGCGAAGAAGCAGGGCTTCGACGCGGCGCGGCAGACGGTCCTCACCAATATCGGCCTCACGGCAATGGAGGATATACGCAACAGCCTGAGAGGGCTGGTGGAGGAGGAGAACGCGCTCTCCACCAGCCGGCTGCAAAGCTCGCGGGAGTGGGAGCGCCGGATCCTCTTCATGGCCATCGGCACGACGATCCTGATCGTCATCGCTCTTCTGGTGGCCGCCGCCCTCATCTTCAGCGGGCAGAGGCGCCTGCGCCTTGCCGAGCGGGCTCTCAGCCAGCAGGCGGCCCATCTTCAGGCCACCCTCGACAATATCCGCAGCGGGGTGGCGATGTTCGATGGCCAGGGCCGCCTCAATGCCTGGAACCGGCGCTTCTTCAAGCTCCTCGCCCTGCCGACGGAGCTTGCCCGGACCGGCCAGCCGCTGGCCGCCTTTCGGCAGGTCGATCCGGGTGGTGCCACACCGATTTTCACCGGATCGATATCGGGCGCCACCGAGAGCAGTAGTGCCAGTCCCGCCGAGACTTCCGCGCGGCGCCTGAAGGTCGAAGGGCGTCAACTGGAGGTCCATCAGAGCGTCATGCCCGATGGCGGCTTCATTATCAGCCTCGCCGACGTCACCCAGCGCCTTCGCGCCGAGGCGATGCTGCAGCAGGCTCAGAAGATGGAGGCGATCGGCCAGCTCACCGGCGGTGTCGCCCATGACTTCAACAACCTGCTCCAGATCATCATGGGCAATCTCAATATCCTCGCCCGCGAGATGCAGGGCAACGAGCCGGCGTTGCGGCGCATCCGCAATGCCCTCCTCGGCGCGGACCGGGGTGCAGGTCTGACGCGCCACTTGCTCGCCTTCTCGCGCCGGCAGCCCTTGAGCCCCGTGCCGATCAATCTCGGCCGCCTGATCCGGGACATGACCGACCTGCTGCGCCGGAGCCTCGGCGAGCAGATCCAGATCGAGACCGTCATCGACGGCGGGCTGTGGAACACGCTGGTCGATCCCGCGCAGGTGGAGAGCGCCATCCTCAACATGGCGATCAACGCCCGCGATGCGATGCCCCAGGGCGGCAAGCTCACCATCGAGGCGGGAAACGCCTTCCTCGACGACGCCTATGCCGCAGAGCATATGGAGGTGACCCCGGGACAGTATGTGATGCTGGCGATGACCGACACGGGCACCGGAATGACGCCGGAGGTCCTGGCCCATGCTTTCGATCCCTTCTTCACCACGAAGGAGGAAGGACGCGGCACTGGTCTCGGCCTCAGCATGGTGTGGGGCTTCGTCAAGCAGTCCGGCGGGCATGTCAGCATCTATAGCGAGCTCGGAGAGGGAACGACGATCAAGGTCTATCTGCCGCGCGAGACGCGCGCAGAGGAGCAGGCGGAAGCGCCTTACGACAGGGCCATGCATGGCGGGCGCGAGCGCATCCTCATCGTCGAGGACGACGCGCAGGTGCGCCAGGCCGTAGTCGAGATGATTAGCCAGCTCGGCTATCACACGGTCACGGCGGAAGATGGCGAACGCGCGCTAGCGCTGCTGCATCGCGGCACCCCGATCGACCTTCTCTTCACCGATGTCGTCATCCCCGGCAGCATCGGCAGCCGCGAGCTGGCTCGGAGGGCCAAGTCGCTCCTGCCGGCGCTCCAGGTCATCTATACTTCCGGCTATACGGAGAATGCCGTCATCCATCACGGGCGGCTCGACCCCGGTGTCGAGCTGCTGAGCAAGCCCTATAGCATCGAGGAGCTGGCGCGGAAGCTCCGCTCCGTGCTGGATGCGCACAGGGAGAGCGCGAGCTCACCCGCCGCCGCCCATGGCCTCCGGCGCGTGCTGGTGGTGGAGGATGATGCCCTGGTGCGTCTTGCCACTGTCGAATCTCTTGCCGATCTGGGGCTGGCCACGGCAGAAGCGGAAACTGGACGCCAGGCGCTGGGTCTTCTTGCCGCCCAGGAGGATATCGACCTGCTCATCACCGATGTGGGCCTGCCGGATATCGACGGCCATGACTTGGCGATCCAGGCGCGCGACCTGCGGCCGGGGCTGAAGATCATCCTTGCCTCGGGCTATTCCCGCCTGACGCAGAAGAAGAATGGCAAGGAGATGCCGCTGGACGCTCTGCGCCTGCACAAGCCCTATCAGTCCGAGGATCTGCGCCGCCTGATCGAGAAGCTGGGCGCCTAAGCCGCCCGGTCTCTCCACTTCGATCTGCAAGGACCGCCGCAGCTGGCGAGTCCTCGCTCTCTCTGCCGTCATGCTCGGGCTTGTCCCGAGCATCCACGTCTTGCGCTGCCTCCATGCGTAGAAATGCCGATAAAAACTGGTCAGATGCCGTTCTAGACGCGAGACAAACTCGTGGATGGTCGGCCTTCGCCGACCATGACGGTCGAGCGGGCGGGGCTCACGGTCGTCAACGGGGCAACCATGGGAAAAGCCCGCTGCGGCGTGGCATGACAGGCCGAACTAACGCGAAGACGCGGCGCGCAGTCGATCAGTGGAAAAGCAGATAAATCACGAACAGAATCGGAATCGGTACGCCCAGCACCCACAGCAGCAGATATCTCATACCCGTCTCCCGGCGAAGTGTCAGCGACGCCTGGGAGAACCCGACCGCAGGGGCTTGGTTCCGCGCCTCAGCTTTCCCTGGCGGGGGCGGGCTGGGCGCAGAACAGGGCCTGGGAGATCGCGACTTTCAGCGTCGTCGCGTCGAACGGCTTCGTCACAACGAAGGCCGGCTCCAGCATCTCGCCGGTCAGCAGCCGCTCGGGGAAGGCCGTTACGAAGATCACCGGCACATCGCTGGATTTCAGGATCTCCTGGACCGCGGTGATGCCCGAGCTTCCATCCTCGAGCTGGATATCCGCCAGGATCAGGCCGGGCGGGGTCTTCTTCGCCTCCGTGATCGCCTCGGAGGCGCGCGAGGCAATGGCCGTCACCTCATGGCCGAGGCCCGTCACTGTCTGAGCGACGTCGAGAGCAATGACCGGCTCGTCCTCGATGATCAGGATCCGCGTGGTCGGCTGGCGCTTCAATTCGGACCAGGCCTTTTCAAGGCGCTTTGCGATCTCGGCCTCGTCGACACCGAAGATCTCCGCCGCCTGGGCCTGGGTAAATCCTTCCTGATGGACCAGAAGCAGCGCCTGCCGGTCCCGGGGCGCCAGTGCCACCAGCCGCTCGCCGATGCGCCGTTCGATGGGGTCGCCCAGCTTGGCGAGATCGTCCGTCGAGGTTTCCACCGCCTGGGCGAAGCGATGGAAAATCTTGAACAGGATGACGCCGATATCGCCTTCCCGGCGCAGAAGCTCCGGCTCCTGCACCAGGGTCTCGAGGCAACCGCGTACATAATCATCGCCGATCTGCTGCGAGCCGGTCAGCGCCCGCGCATAGCGCCGCAAATGCGGCAGGCGCTGAACCAGCGCCTGCTTCGCGGCGGAGACGCCGGTATCGCTGGTGGCTTTGGAGCGGCTGACGGTCGTGCTGGGCATCTCGATATTCCTCGCAAATTCTGACTGGTTTCGATCAGGTCTGGTCGGAGGCGAATTCCTCGATGAGCACATTCGATGCGCCATCCTGCTTCATGCCGAGAACATCCGCAGCCCCGGCGGAGACATCGAGGACCCGGCCATAGGCGAAGGGCCCGCGGTCGTTGATGCGCAGCTTCACCGTCCTGCCTGTCTTCAGGCAGGTGACACGAACGACCGTGCCGAAGGGCAGGCTGCGATGGGCGGCCGTAAGGGCCTTCGCGTCGAAGGCTTCACCGCTGGCGGTACGCCGCTGCAGCTTGGGCCGGTACCAGGAGGCAGTCCCGGTCTGGGAGAAAAGCGGCTTCTCCTCCGGCTTCAGCGCCGGCGCGGGTGGCGGTGGAAGAGATGCCGTCTCCGGCAGCGCCGCGCTGCTGTGCAGCCGCGCTGGCGCGCAGGCACCGGCGCAAAGCGCCAGCGCAATCACCGCCGGCTGACCCAGGGCCCGCCCGCCAGGAACTGCTTGAGACACGAATGACATGAACGACCCGGAGAGTGATCGACGAACCGGCGGCCGGATTCGCCGCCCGATTGTTAAACCCGCCAAATCGGGATCGGTTCCCGGGCGGCTCGTTGCTTTGTTGTGATCGCGACCATCCTGTTGCGCCACGGCCAGCCCCCGGCTCGCCGTGATCCATGAGCCCCAGACCATCTTTGCCCCCTTTGTTTTCGGGGGCCCGGCCCCTCAGCCTCCCGCCAATCGAGGCAGGATATAGACCTCGCTACCCGGCGGGATGGGCTGGAACCAGGCGTCCCGGTAGATCCGCCCATCTATCGAGACCGAGACGCCCCTCTCCAGATGCGGCTTCAGCGCCGGGTGGGCCTCACCCAGGCGCGTCAGCAGCTGCCGGATATTCGCCGCCTCGACCTCGATCTTGGCTTTGCCGCCCGCTACGGATTTGAGCGATCCCCAGAGGACGACATCGACCATCAGCGCTTGCTGCCTCCCTTCTCCTTGCTCTTGCCTTTTCCGGCCGCCTGCCCGCCGATCGCCTTCAGGATCTTGGGCGGCGACATGGGCAGCTCCAGCATCCTGACGCCGGCCGCCGCGGAGACCGCATTGGCGATGGCCGCCAGCGGCGGCACGATGGAGGTTTCCCCCACCCCGCGCAGCCCATAGGGATGGCCCGGGTTGGGAATCTCCAGGATGACCGTGTCGATCATCGGCAGGTCGGAAGCCACCGGGATCCGGTAGTCGAGGAAACCCGGGTTCTGCAGCTTGCCATCCTCGCCGTAGATGTACTCCTCGTTGAGGGCCCAGCCGATGCCCTGGGCGGCACCGCCCTGGTACTGGCCTTCGACATAGCTCGGATGGATCGCCTTGCCGGCGTCCTGGATCACGGTGTAGCGCGTGATCAGGGTCCGCCCCGTCTCGCGATCCACCTCGACATCGGCGATATGGGTCGAGAAGCTCACGCCCGCCCCTTCGGCATTGACCTCGTAATGGCCGGCGATGGGCCCGCCGGTATTGGCGGCGACCTTCGCGATATCGGCCAGCGAGAGGGGCTCGAAATTGCCCGCGTTCGAGCCGGAGGGCTTGGCATGGCCCTTCTTCCAGACGACGGCATCGGCGGAGATGCCCCACATCTGCGCCGCGCGGCCGCAGAGCTTGCCGATGGCGTCTCGTGCGGCCTGGATCGTGGCGAGCCCGCTGGAGAAGGTGGCGCGGCTGCCTTCGGTGACGTCGTTGAAGCCGAGCGAGCTGGTATCGGCCACGACGGCGCGCACCTTGTCATAAGGGATGCCGAGCTCCTCCGCCGCCATCTGGCACATGGAGGCTCGCGACCCGCCGATATCCGGGGTCCCGAGTGCGAGCGCCACCGTGCCGTCGATGTTGATATTGAGGGAGACGCAGGTCTGGCCGCCGAAATTGAACCAGAAGCCGGTGGCGAGGCCGCGGCCCTGACCGGCCTTGAGCGGCGCCTTGTAGTGCGGATGCTTCTTCACCGCCTCGAGCGTCGGGATCAGGCCGATCGGCCCATAGGTCGGGCCGTAGGAAGACTTGGTCCCTTCCTTCGCCGCGTTCTTCAGGCGGAAATCGAGCGGGTCCATGCCGATCTTGTGGGCCAGCTCGTCGATGACGCTCTCGACGCCGAAGGCCGAGATCGGCGCGCCGGGCGCGCGATAGGCGGCCTGCTTCGGCCGGTTGACGACCACGTCCCAGCCCACGGCCTTGACGTTCTCGAGGTCGTAGCAGGCGAAAGCGGCCATCGCCGCCATGTCGACGGGAGAGCCCGCGAAAGCGCCGCCCTGGAGCTTGAGCTCGGTCTCGGCG
>DATFRE010000291.1:0-3979 GCA_035263545.1 Dongiaceae bacterium | reverse complement strand
GGCGGGGTGCCGACCCATTCGCTGCCGATCAACGCGATCTCGCGGTAGTGGAGGATATTGAGATCGATCGTCGCCTCTGGACTCTTGCCAAAGCCGGCGAAGAGCACGACCCGCGCCCCCGGCCGGCAGGCCTCGACCGGGCATTACCAGCGAGCCTTCGCCGATGGTGAGGATCGCCGCATCGATGCCGCGACCCGCGGACCAGAGCTCCGCCTCCGCCTGCCAGCCCGCAGCATCGATGGCGTGCTCGGCGCCGAACTCGAGGGCGAGCTTGCGCCGCTGCTCGACCGGCTCGACTGCCAGGACCCGCACGCCGATCCGCGCCGCTGCGGCGATGATTTTCAGGCCCATGGAGCCGGCGGCGATGACCACCACTCGTTGCTCCGCTGCGAGCGCCGCCTGGTCATAGACCGCATGTAAGCAATCCGCCAGCGGCTCCAGGAAGACGGCGCGCTCCAACGGCAAGGCCTCGGGCAGGCGCACCGGCCCGCGCGACCAGGGAATTGCTTCGACGGGGATCACCGCGTAATCGGCATAGCCGCCATAGGTATCGCCATAGACGCGCTCGCCCAGGCGCCAACCGGCCACACCCTTTCCCACCCCGGCGATGCGGCCGACCCATTCATGGCCGGGGTTGAAGGGATAGTGACCATCATTGACGCCGACCTCGAACTTCCTGGCATCGGTGGCGCAGACGCCGCAGGCCTCCACCTCCACAAGAAGCTCTCCCGGGCCCGGTACCGGAACTGGAACGGTCTCGACCCGCAGGTCGCCTATCCCATGCAGCCGCGCAACCTGCATCGATCCTCTCCTCATGACACCTCCTGTGAGAGCTTCGCGAGCGCATGCATCGAGCCCGCCAGCGCCGGGTAGAGCCCACGATAGACGCGATAGAGGCGCTCATATCTGTCGTGACGCGCGGCATCAGGCGTCAGCACGCCCTCGATCTTGGGATCGACCCGGCACCCGATGGCGCGAAAGGCGAGCAGCGCCGGCGCCACCGCCTCGCCCGCATCAGCCAGGCATTCGAGTGGCCGGCCGAGGGCATCGGCCAGCGCCCGGGCGAGAGCGGCGTTCCGCGCCCCGCCGCCACCGAGGCGCCAGCGGCGGATCTCCACATCTCGCAAACGCTCGGCGAGGTCGCGCGCCGAGAGGGCAACGGCATCGATCAAGGCTCGGCCGATCTCCGGCCTGGTCGTCTCGAGGGTTAGGCCTAGCAGCAGGCCGCGGGCGGCGGGATCCCAGACCGGCGCCCGCTCCCCGGCGAAATAGGGCAGCGCCAGCAGGCCGCCGGCGCCAGGCGGCAGATCTTCGCCGCCGCTCTCGCCGAGAAGGTCCTTCGACCAGTCCAGCAGGCTCCCGGCGCTGGAGGTCCAGCCGCCGAAGAACCAGCCGGGTCCGATATGCAGGCTCGCGCGCATGTCGGGGGTTGCAGCCGGCCGGTCGACCACCGTCCCTAGGATCATGGTCGAGCCCAGGACGATGCAGGCCTCTCCCGGCGCAAGCGTGCCGGTGCCGGCGACATCGACAAAACTGTCATAGCTGCCGACTGCCACGGGCGCGCCGGGCTCGATGCCGAGCCGGGCCGCGGCTTCCGGCAGCAGCGGGCCGGCGATTGAATCAGCGGGACGGGGCTCGGGGACGGGCACCGGCAGATCGACACCTTTCACGCGATAGTCGCCGGCCGTGATTGGATCCATGACGGGCCGACCGGTGAGCCGCGAGACGATGAAGCCGGTCGCATCGACGACGATGGCGGCGCTCGCGGCCAACGCTGGGGCCTCGTCCTTCCACCACAGCAGCTTTGGCAGGGCGTGATCGGGGCCGAGGTCCTCCTGCCCCAACCCCATCCTCGCCGCCAGACGCTGGCGGTGGCCCTCGGCACGATTGTCGAGGGAGAAGAGCGGTGCTGGTGACAGCGGCCGGCCCTCGCCGTCGAGCAGCACTGGGCATGGTCCCAGCGCCCCGACGCCGATCCCCGCGACGCCCCGGCAGCCGGCCTCCCGCAGGGCTTGGCGCCCTGCGGCGAAGGCGGCCTCCTGCCAGGCTTCCGGCGCGTGCTCCGCCTTGCGGGCCTCGCGGCGGAGCGCGTTCACCACGCGGCCGCGGCCGAGAAGCCGCCCCGCCCCGTCCACCACCGCGGCGCGCGCGCCGCTGAGACCGAGATCGATACCGAGCGCCGGCAGGGTCACGCCAGCCAGGCCTTTTGGTAGCCCGAGCTCGCGAGACCATAGCCGGTGGCCGAGGCCTGGAAGCCCTCCACCGACGCGACCATCAGATCGACGCTCTGATTGTAGGAGGGAATGATGTAGCCGCCCTGCTCGAAATCGATCTTCTGCATGGCGTGGAGGATGTCACAGCGCTTGACCGCATCCACCGTCGCCTGGGCCTCGTCATAGAGCTTGTTGTAGGCCGGGTTGTCCCAATGGGTTTCGTTGAAGGGCGAGCCCGGCAGATAGCCCTGCGCGCATTGGCTAAGATAGGGGCTGTAGTACCAGTAGTCCTGGGCGAAGGGCCATTTCAGATACTGGTCGCCATAGAAGACGTCCGCGGTGACCTGGCGGACCTTCACCGTCACGCCCGCCGCCTTGGCCTGCTGGGCGAAGACCTGGGCCGCCTGGATGACCCCGGCGGCGAAATCCGAGGTCACCAGCTCGAGCGATAGATTCTCCTGCCCCGCCTTCTTCAGCAGGAACTTGGCCCGGTCGAGATCGCGCTCCCGCTCCAGCGTGGCATCGTAGCAGGGATCCCAGGGGGCGAAGACGTCATTGGCCACATGCCCGAGGCCGCTCAAGGAGAGATCGATCATCTGTTGGCGGTCGACGAGAAGGCGCAACGCCATGCGGAGATCGGGATTGTCGAAGGGCGGCTGGTCGACGCGCATGGTGAAAGGCGTCCACTGTCCTGGACGCGCGACCAGCGCCTTCACCATGCCACCTGTGCCGACCTGCTTCGCCAAAGCCAGCGGCGCATTGGCGAAGACATCGACCTGCCCGCCCTGGAGTGCGTTGAAAGCCGCGGTCTCGTCGGCGAGGTCCAGCACCGTCACCGAATCGAGGTAAGGCATGCCGCTCTCCCAATATCCATCGAAGCGGGTAAAGATGCTCTGCTGGCCGGGGGTGAAGCTCTCGAATTTGAAGGGGCCGGTGCCGACGGGCTTCTTCGGGTCATAGCCCACGGGCACGATGCCGAAATTGACCGGCACGGCGATGCCTTCGGGGAAGGCGGCATAGGGCTTCTGCATGGCGAGGCGGATGGTCCGCTCATCCATGATCTTCATCGCGTTGAGATCGAGGGGCTGCAGTGCCCTGGCGCCGTTGAGCGGCGTCTTGGGATCGGCGATGCGCTTGAAGGTGAAGGCGACATCCTGGGCGGTGACCGGCTTGCCGTTATGGAACTTCACGCCGGACCTGAGGCGGATCGTCCATTCCGTGGCGGTGGCGTTGGGCTCGATGGATTCCGCCAGCACCTTCACCACCTTGGCGTCGACATCGAGAGAGGTCAGGCAGTTGTAGAGCAGCATCACCCGAAGGAGGTCGGTCTGCACGACCGTGACATGGGCATCAAGGGTATCGGAGGTGCCGCCGCCCAGCATCGCGACCCGGAGATTGCCGCCGCGCTTGGGCGTCTGAGCGCGGGCAGACGAGCGGATCAGCGCTGCCGCGGCAAGGCCGAGCCCGCCGGCCGCAGCACCGCGCAGCAGCGCGCGGCGTGGCAAGGGACGCGTCCAGAGATGGGGTGCACTCATATGTTCCTCCCTTGATGGCGCCGTTGTTGCCCTTTTTGACTGCGTCATTCCACTTCGGTGCGCGCTGGGGATGACGGAGACCGCCACAGGTCGATGGGGCGGAGCACCCCGCTGGGGCGGAAGGGCAGCGCGACCTTGCGGCCCTCCGCCGCCGAGGCATAGGCGGCGAGCATGATCTCCAGCACCAGCCGGCCGTCCTCGCCGGTGAGCAGCGGCGTCTCGAGCCCGCGG